>NZ_MEIH01000262.1:0-1290 GCF_001723155.1 Haladaptatus sp. W1 | reverse complement strand
TTCGCAACGACAAGGTCATCCACGTCTTCGAGAACTGCGGGTTCGAACCGCGACGGGAGCTGTCGTTGGAGGAAAAGGACGCCCTGCTGATGGTCTGTGAGCGCGAGGGGTTCGAGACGGAGGTGCTGGGTCGATGACGGGCGACGAACGTTCGACGGACAGCTACGACGTCGTTGGTATCGGTCTCGGCCCGTTCAACCTCGGTTTGGCGGCGCTGCTCGACGATACGGAGAGCGACGCGCTGTTCCTCGAACGGAAACCGGAGTTCGAGTGGCACGGCGGCATGCTCATGGAGGACGCGACCCTCGAAGTGCCGTTCCTCGCCGACCTCGTGACGCTCGCCGACCCGACGAGCGAGTACACGTATCTGAACTATCTTCGGGAGACGGACCGCCTCTACGAGTTCTACTTCTACGAGACGTTTCAGGTGCCCCGGCGGGAGTACGACGATTACTGTCGTGGGTCGCCGACACGCTCGGCAACACGGCGTTCTCCCGCACCGTGACCGACGTTCGGCACGACGAGGACCGGGAGGAGTTCCACGTCACCCGCCCGCGACCGCGGAAAACGGCGGGACGTTCGAGTACCGCGCGGAGAACGTGGTGGTCGGCGTCGGAAGCGTTCCGCAGGTCCCAGAGGAGTTGCGGGGCCATCCGAGCGGACGTGTTCCACACCGCCAGCTACCTCGACCGACGCGAGCGCTGTCTCGACGCCGGGGCGATTACGGTCGTCGGGTCGGGCCAGAGCGCCGCCGAGGTGTTCTTAGACCTGCTCAAGCGACAACCCGAGGCGAGCTACCGCCTCGACTGGCTCACGCGCTCGGAGGGCTTCTTCCCGATGGAGTACTCGAAATTGGGTCTCCAGCACTTCACGCCCGAGTACACCGAGTACTTCTACGACCTGCCACAGGAGCGAAAGGACGACCTCGTGCCCGAGCAAGGGTTGCTGTACAAGGGAATCGACCCGGAGACGAGCGAGGAAATCTACGACCTGTTGTACGAGCGCTCCATCGGCGACGCGGACCCGGACGTCGGCATGCTCGCCACGACCGAAGTCGAGGACATCGAGGCGACGGACGGCGGCTACCGCCTGACCTGCGAGCAGTGGCAGGAAGGCGAGCGGTTCGCCCACGAAAGCGACGTGGTGGTCCTCGGAACCGGCTATCACCGCCCGAGGCCGCCGTTCCTCGCCGGAATCGAGGACCGAATCGGACGCGACGCGAAGGGACGCCTTCGCATCGCCGAGAACTACGAAATCGAGTTCGACGGCGCGGCCCGCCTGTTCGTGCAG
>NZ_MEIH01000261.1:0-5893 GCF_001723155.1 Haladaptatus sp. W1 | reverse complement strand
GGCGCTGCTCGACGATACGGAGAGCGACGCGCTGTTCCTCGAACGGAAACCGGAGTTCGAGTGGCACGGCGGCATGCTCATGGAGGACGCGACCCTCGAAGTGCCGTTCCTCGCCGACCTCGTGACGCTCGCCGACCCGACGAGCGAGTACACGTATCTGAACTATCTTCGGGAGACGGACCGCCTCTACGAGTTCTACTTCTACGAGACGTTTCAGGTGCCCCGGCGGGAGTACGACGATTACTGTCGGTGGGTCGCCGACACGCTCGGCAACACGGCGTTCTCCCGCACCGTGACCGACGTTCGGCACGACGAGGACCGGGAGGAGTTCCACGTCACCGCCCGCGACCCGGAAAACGGCGGGACGTTCGAGTACCGCGCGGAGAACGTGGTGGTCGGCGTCGGAAGCGTTCCGCAGGTCCCAGAGGAGTTGCGGGGCCATCCGAGCGAGGACGTGTTCCACACCGCCAGCTACCTCGACCGACGCGAGCGCTGTCTCGACGCCGGGGCGATTACGGTCGTCGGGTCGGGCCAGAGCGCCGCCGAGGTGTTCTTAGACCTGCTCAAGCGACAACCCGAGGCGAGCTACCGCCTCGACTGGCTCACGCGCTCGGAGGGCTTCTTCCCGATGGAGTACTCGAAATTGGGTCTCCAGCACTTCACGCCCGAGTACACCGAGTACTTCTACGACCTGCCACAGGAGCGAAAGGACGACCTCGTGCCCGAGCAAGGGTTGCTGTACAAGGGAATCGACCCGGAGACGAGCGAGGAAATCTACGACCTGTTGTACGAGCGCTCCATCGGCGACGCGGACCCGGACGTCGGCATGCTCGCCACGACCGAAGTCGAGGACATCGAGGCGACGGACGGCGGCTACCGCCTGACCTGCGAGCAGTGGCAGGAAGGCGAGCGGTTCGCCCACGAAAGCGACGTGGTGGTCCTCGGAACCGGCTATCACCGCCCGAGGCCGCCGTTCCTCGCCGGAATCGAGGACCGAATCGGACGCGACGCGAAGGGACGCCTTCGCATCGCCGAGAACTACGAAATCGAGTTCGACGGCGCGGCCCGCCTGTTCGTGCAGAACGCCGACCTGTACAGCCACGGCGTCGGGACGCCCGACCTCGGACTCGGCTGTCAGCGAAACGCGGTCATCATCGAGTCGCTGCTCGGCGAGGAACGGTATCCGACCGACGAGGACACCGTTTTTCAGGATTTCTCCGTCGAGCGGTTCTGCTCGAAATCACCCGGAAGCGAACGATTGGACGACGAACGCGCGACACCCACACAGGAGGACTGACGATGCAGACCCCAACGCAGGATTCGAACGACATCGACATCGATAGCACCGACAGCAGTATCGAATACGAACACCTTCGGGACGCACTGGCCCCCGGAATCTGGGAGACGGTCGGTCGGCGACTGCTGGCGAAGATGCTGGCCGAGTTCAGCTACGAGGAGCTCGTCGTGCCCCGGCGGACGGAGGACGGCTACTTCCACCTCGGTCTGTCCGACGGGGTTGAGTACCGATTCGAGGCCGACGATCGGCTGTTCGACTGGCGGAGCGTTCACTCCGACTCCATCGAGCGCCGGGAGTCCGGCGACTGGGAACCGGCGACGGACCCCGTTCGCTTCCTGCTCGACGCGCAAGGAACCATCGGCGTCTCGGACATGACCGCCGGACACCTGATTCGGGAGTACCGCAACACGATGCTCGCCGACGCCCACATCGAGGCGAAATCCCGCGACGGCGAGCGGGACCTCACGGCGCTCGACTACGCGGAACTCGAAGGCGAGATGACCGGCCACCCGTGGATAACCTACAACAAGGGTCGCCTCGGCTTCGGCTACGACGACTACCTCGACTACGCGCCGGAACGGAAACGGCCCGTGACCCTCTCGTGGCTCGCCGTCTCCCGCGAGCGAGCCACCTTCAGCGCCGTCTCGGGACTCGACCACGAGGCGCTCGTCGCCGACGAACTCGGCGACCTGTACGGGACGTTCCGCGCGAAGCTCGAAGCGAAGGGCCTCGACCCGGACGACTACTACTTCCTGCCGGTCCACGAGTGGCAGTGGGACGGCAGCATCGTCCAACTGTTCGCCGACGAAATCGCGTCGAACGCCATCGTCCCGCTCGGCGACGGTCCCGACGAGTACCTCCCACAGCAGTCGATTCGAACGTTCGTCAACGTGAACGAACTGGAGCGCCACCACGTCAAACTCCCGCTGCGCATCCTCAACACGCTCGTCTACCGCGGACTGCCGGGCGAGCGGACCGAAGTCGCGCCGATAGTGACGGAGTACATCAAGGGTATCTACGAGGACGACGAGTTCCTCCGCGAGGAGTGCGACCTGATTCTGCCCGGCGAAATCGCGGGGCTGAACTACGACCACCCCGACTTCTCGCGACTCGACGGGTCGGCGTACCAGTACGACGAACTGCTCGGCTGCGTCTGGCGCGAGAGCATCTACACCTTCCTCGACGAGGACGAGAAAGCCATCACGCTGTCGTCGCTCATGCACGTCGAAGACGGGACGCCCTACCTCGAATCGCTCGTGGCGGAGTCCGACCTGTCGATGGAAGCGTGGCTGGACGAACTGTTCGAGACGGTGCTCCCGCCGCTGCTCCACTACCTCTATCGCTACGGGACGGTGTTCTCGCCGCACGGCCAGAACACCATGTTGGTGTTGAAGGACGGCCGACCGCACCGCCTCGCGGTGAAGGACTTCGTGGACGACGTGAACGTCAGCGACCAACCGTTGCCCGAACTCCAGTCGCTCCCGGACGAACTTCGGGCGGTTCTCAGGACCGAACCGCCCGAGGGCCTCTGTCAGTTCATCTTCTCCGGCCTGTTCGTCTGCGTCTTCCGCTACGTCGCCGATGCGCTGGCAACGCACTCGGACTACTCCGAGGTGCGGTTCTGGCTGGGCGTTCGGGAGGCCGTCGAGGAATATCAGACCGAGTTCCCGGAACTGGAAGACCGCTTCGAACTGTTCGACCTGCTCCGTCCCGAGTTCACGAAGCTCTGTCTCAATCGAAACCGCCTCCTCGATTACGGCTACGAGGACGCCGACGGCCGTCCGCACGCTTCGGAGCACGGCACGGTTCCCAACCCGCTGTACGAGGTGGTGAACCGCTAAGCGAGTTCGTCCGGTCGCGTGAACGGACCGGTTCGACCCCGCCAGTCGAAACGGAAGATTAGTTTGCCAATACTGTTTCAAATCCGAAATATCTGGCCGCTCGCAGTTGTACTCACGTCCGTCACCGTTCGGTCTCCTGCGGCGTCACACCACCGGAAAAGGCTATGATTTGAGCGGTCGTTGAGGGCACCACAACCGTTATATGTCGAACGATACAACGATGTTCTATTCATGACTGGCCGATCGACCATAACACGACGGCGGCTTCTTCAGGGAACGGCGACGACCGGCGCGCTCGCCCTCGCCGGGTGTACGTCCGGCGACGACGACGGCGACGGCGGCAGCGGCGAGACGAGTTCGACGGGAGACGACTCGACGTCGACGACCGACGGAACGGACTCGTCCGGTTCGAAGGACCTCTCGGGGACGATGACCATCTTCCACGCGGGGAGCCTCTCCGCGCCGTTCGAGGACGCCGAAACGAAGTTCGAGTCGAAATACGACGTGCAGGTCAACCGCGAGGCGAAGGGGTCGGTCGGTTCGACGAAGAAGATAACCAATCTCGGCCGCTCCGCCGACGTGCTCGCCGTGTCCGACTACCGGCTCATCCGCGACATGATGGTTCCCAAGTACGCGAAGTGGTACGCCGTGTTCGCTACCAACGCGATGACCATCGCGTACACGGACAAATCCACGGGCGCGGACGAGATTTCACCGGACAACTGGTGGAAAATCCTCGGCCGGGACGACGTGACGTTCGCCCATTCGGACCCCGCCGTGGACCCGAACGGTTACCGTTCGGTGATGACGATGCAACTCGGCGCGGTCCCGTTCGACGGCGAGAAACTGTACGACGAGAGCACGTCGAAGGCGCTCATCGACAAGGCGAAAATCCCGTCGGGAACCGAGACGGACCTCGTGGGGCAACTGAAATCCGGCGAACTCGATTACGCGTGGGAGTACCAGTCCGCGGGCAAGAGCCACGACCTGAAGACGGTCGACCTTCAACCGTCGGTGGACCTCTCCAAGGCGACCTCGAAGTACGCCAAACACTACGCGAAGGCGGAAGTGGAGACGAAAAACGAGACGTACACGGGCGCACCCATCGCCTACGGCATCACGGTGCCGAGCAACGCGAAAAACCCCGACGCGGGAGCGGCCTGGGTCGAGTACATGATCACGGAACCGGGTCAGAAGATTCTGAAGCAGAACGGATTCGAACCCGTGAAACCCGCCGTCGTGCCGAAAAGCGGGACGGACGCCGTTCCGAAGGGCGTCATGAACCACGCGGAAGCGAAATCGTCACTCGGTCCGCTCGAACTATAGGGCGGTCGCACAAACGGACGGTAACGAGTCTTGGGGGAACCATTCGGAAACCATGAGCGATTCAAACTACGAAGACGGCGGGTATCGGGCGCAACCGACCGCGATGCTCGGTCGCGGGTCGGTCGTGCTGGCCGTCCTGACGGTGCAGGCCATCGCGTTCGGGACGTTGTACGTCATCGGCCAGCCGACCCTCTACGTCGGCGTCGCGCTCGGCAGCGCCGCCCTGCTCGGCTGGCGCGCGAACGACGGTTGGTTCGGCGTCGCCGCCGCCACGTTCGGCGTCGTCCTCCTGCTGGCGCTCGGGATGCCCCTCGTCATGTTCATCACGCGCCAAAACCCGTCCCTCGTCGTCGAGGCGGCGCGTTCCTCCGAAGTCCACACGATGCTGTATCTCACCATCTACGGTCCGCTGCTCGCCACGGTCGCGTCGCTGGTCTTCGGCGTGCCGCTGGCCTACCTCCTCGCGCGCGGCTTTTCCGGGCAGGCGATCGTCGAGAGTCTGGTCGACTTGCCCCTCGTGGTTCCCCACTCGGTCGCCGGAATCCTCATCCTGTTCGGCTTCGGGCGGCGCGGCCTGTTTCCGGGCGTGTCGGTGCTGACGACCATCACCGGGATGGTGCTGGCGCTGACGTTCGTGAGCGCGCCGTTCGCGGTCAACACGACCCGCGAGGCGTTCGAAACCATTGACTCCCGTCTCGAATACGCCGCCCGGAGCCACGGCGCGACGCCGTTCGAGACCTTCCGGCGGATTCAGATTCCCCTCGCGTACCGGGGCATCCTCACGGGCGGCGTCCTCGCGTGGGCGCGCGGCGTCTCGGAGTTCGGCGCGGTCGCCGTCGTCGCGTACAGCGTGAACTTCTTTTATCCGTTCACCGGCGAGGAAACCGTCGCACAGCACGCTCCGGTGTACATCTTCAACACCTTCACTTCGGCGGGGCTGGCGGACGCGAGCGCCGTCGCGTTCATTCTGCTAGTGATGAGCGCGGGCATCTTCCTCGTCGTTCGACTGCTCACCGACACCGAATCCGGGAGCGTACTATGAGTTTCGAGATAGACATCGGCGCGACGTTCACCACGTCGGGAGCCGACCCGTTCGACCTCGACGCCGAATTCGAGGTCGAGACGGGCGAAACCCTCGTCGTGCTCGGTCCCAGCGGGAGCGGCAAGACGCTCCTGCTCGAAACTGTCGCAGGCTATCACGACCACTCGGGGCGCGTCTTCTTCGACGGACGGGACGTGACGGACGACCCGCCGGAGGAGCGGGACTTCGGCTTCGTCTTTCAGGACTACGCGCTCTTCCCGCACCTGACCGTCCGAGAGAACGTCGCGTTCGGCGCGCGATACCACCCGGACGCGCTCGACGCGGAATCGGTCCTCGACGACCTCGGGGTCGCGCACCTCGCCGACCGTCGGCCGCGGACCCTCTCCG
>NZ_MEIH01000260.1:0-32160 GCF_001723155.1 Haladaptatus sp. W1 | reverse complement strand
CCGATTTCTTCAACAGCGTCGTCCAAGCACTCGAACAGAGCGATAGAACTCAGCGGCGTGTTCGATGCGGGTTTGCCGACGACAGCGTTACCGGCGGCGAGAGCCGGACCGACCTTGTGTACCATGAGGTTCAGCGGGAAGTTGAAGGGGGTGATAGCAGCGACAACACCGACCGGTTCGCGCTGAGTGAAACAGTGGTCTTTTGCGAAGCCCTTCTGACCGTCCATCGGGACGTATTCTCCGAACAGCCGCTTTGCCTCCTCACCCGAGAGTCGGAGCGTCTGTACAGCACGGTCGACTTCAGTTTGTGCTTCGGTCAACGGCTTGCCCTGCTCACTGGTGATTATGGTCGCTACCTCATCGGCCCGTTCCGCGAGCGCATCCGCGGCGACGGTGAGAAGTTCGTAGCGCTGATACGCCGACAGCGTCGACTCCCGATAAGCAGCATCGGCAGCCTCAATGGCCTCGGTTACTTGCGTTGTGTTCGCGAGTGGAATCGATCCGACGACCGATCCGTCGTACGGATGTACGACGTCACTTCGGTTGTCAGCGTCCACCCAATTGCCTGCGATGAGCATCTGCTTGTCGAGACGGCTAACTAGTTCTGCACTCATACGTCTCAGTGCTCAGCTAACGAGCCAATAAATGTTGTGCTGTAAACCACTTATAACGACGATAGATATGGTTGAATTCAACAACGGATTAAATGTTTGGAATAAATCCACTAGATCGACTTTGAATCACCATCCCAAATTATAAATTGATGCTAAACGAGGGACACATATGGACCTATCGGGGACAATTGTTCCCATGGCTACGCCTACCAACCGGTGTAGCGGGGAGATCAACGAAAAGG
The DNA here is from genome assembly GCF_001723155.1 of Haladaptatus sp. W1. Classification (NCBI taxonomy): domain Archaea; kingdom Methanobacteriati; phylum Methanobacteriota; class Halobacteria; order Halobacteriales; family Haladaptataceae; genus Haladaptatus; species Haladaptatus sp. W1. Next base: position 31,304 of record NZ_MEIH01000260.1, on the reverse strand, counting down.
CGATAGAACGTTTCACTCACGCGCTGATCGAAGGAGGTGTACACGGTCTCTTTCCAGGGAGTTCCATCGGAGAGTTCTCTAGCTTGACGAACGAGCAAAACCGGACTGTAATAGAGATGGTTTCGACGACCGCTGCCGGAAGCGTAGCGATATTTGCGGGGTGTGGTGGGACAAGTATCAAGGACGTCACCGAAAACATCGATGCGGCTTCGGGGGCTGGCGCCGACGTCGCCGTCGTCGTCGCTCCATACTACTTGAACACGACACAATCGGGGCTCGAAACCTTCTTTCACACCATCGCGAATCGCGCATCTCTTCCAGTAGTTCTGTACAACATTCCATCGTTGACCGGCAACGCGCTAGAAATCCAAACTGTCGAAACACTCGCTGAACATGAGAACATCGTCGGACTGAAAGACACCTCCGGGGACCTCACCTATCACTATCGACTTAACGAACGGACCGACGATGATTTCGCCATATTCCAAGGCGCAACGGGTCTCGCCGCGGCCTCACTCGAACTCGGTTCGGACGGTATCATAGCCGGTCCCGCGAACGTGTTCCCGGAATATCTCTCCCGTCTTTACGACGCTCACCAAGCGGATGAGTACGATATCGTCGCTTACCTCATGAAGCACGTCGTCGCACCGATGGTCAGCGCGACGGATGATTTGCCGACCGCCGCGGGTATCAAACACCTCGTCACGCTTCATACGACGGATATCGGTGACCCACTTCCGCCACTACCGAAATTAACGCAACGTGAGCAGGATGAACTGGAAAGCATATACGAACGCGTCATTACCGGGATCGAAAGCGGTCATATTTGATGCGGACAAGAACAAGTATTCCCTGGACTGATTCCCCAGAACAAGTGTTTCATACCGAATCTGGTGCAGAGTGAACCACCTCGGGGTCAAGCCCCGAGGCACTCGGCCTGCTCTGCCTGTAGATGGCAACGAAAAGGGTTCAATGCGTAGAAGAGACGTTTTCCTCGGATGAATGCAGAAGACCTAGGCGTTGTTGACTTGGCTATCTACTTTCTTCTGGGCATCGTCAAGGGCCTTTTTCGGAGATTTACTCTGCACGAGCGCCTTGTTACATTCCGTGTAGACGATCTTCGAGAACGTCGAGTATTTCGGCGTTGCCGGACGTGCACTCGTTTGCTCGACGATATTTTTGAACACCTTCAGATGCTCTGCCTGCTTGAAGAATTTCTCCTTGTAGAGCTCCTTTCGAACCGGCAATCGACTATGTTCTAATGCCATGTTCTTTTGCGCCTCCGTCGAAGCCATGAAGTTGGCGAACTTCTGGGCCGCCTCTTGTTTCTCCGAGTAACTGTTTATGAAGATGTTCCACCCACCGAGGCAGGAGTTCTTTGCATTCGCGTTCCCCTTCGCTTTCGGCAGCGGCGCAACGGCGAACTTCCCCTTGATCGGAGACTCATCTTCGTTCATTAGCGCATAGGCATACGGCCAGTTACGCATGAATATCGTGTTCCCTTGCTGGAACGTCTTCCGATTCTGGTCGGTGCTGGACGAGGGAACTGAATCCGGTGTGATCTTGTGTTTATGAATGAGGTCGACAGCATGGGAGAGCGCATCGACGCCTTTCTGGGTGTTGACTTTGAGTTTTCCATTCTGGTGAACACTTCCTCCCATTCCCCAGAGCCAATTGAGCCACATGATGGTGAGTCCCTCGTTAGTGCCACCTTGCCAGATATACCCGTTGAGGTCCTTGCTGCTGTTCTTCTTGATTTTTTTCGCCATCTCCACCAACTCAGTGTACGTCTCGGGAGGATTATCGTACCCTGCCTTCTTCAAGAGGTCGGTACGATAGTACAGCGCGTTGGCGTCCGTATGGATCGGCATCCCGTAGAGTTTATCGTCGATAGTGACGGAATCGACGGGGGTCTTCAACATCTTGTCCGTGAGGCCATTCGGGTCCTTCATCGTCGCAGCCCACCCGTTCTTCGCGAACTCGGCGGGCCAGACGACGTCCATGTTTCCGACCGCAAAGGAGGAAGACTGGGAGATGAACTGGTTGACGTAATATTTGCGCGTCGACGCGGACTCGGCAGACGTCTGCTGCGAGGTTATTTTGACGTTCTTCGACTGGTCTTTGAACAGCGGTAGCAGGCTCTTCGCGTCTTCGCTGAAGTATCCAGGATAAATGTATTTGATTTCCGTTTGGCCACCGCCGTCGCCGGAACCACCGTCTTGATCGCCGTCACCACTGCATCCCGCGAGTAAGGTCGTTCCACCGACAGCTATTCCTTTCAGTACCTGTCGCCGTTTCTGGCTAGTCGCCTGGTCGGACATACACTGTCACACATGAACACACCGGATGATAACTGTTGTTATTCGTCCACATAGATTAAGACAAGAAGAAAAGTGAGAAGCGCGATGGGATAGACTCCAGCCTCCGAGAACGGGATATCGTGACTCCCACTGCGACGACATTATTCTCCATTTCGAATCGTCTATTTAAATACGACAGTCGTCACGTGAATGTGTGTACTCCCGTAGATTTATTGGCGGTTGTTCCGTCATGGATAATGAAGCAGTATGTCAAACACTATCGACCGATCGAGTAGCTCTCAACGAGATTCTTCAGGCCGTGACGCCGCCCAATCGCGATGGCAACGATACCGAGAACTCCGCCTGACGGAAGAGGAACTGGCAACGGCGCTGTTGACACCCGTCGTGCTGTTTCTACTGGCGGTATCCTTTTACCCAATCGTCGAAACACTACGGAGCAGCCTCTACACCGGATACGTCCTCGAATCGAGGCCGACCACCTTCGTTGGGCTGCAGAATTACGACCAACTCATAAACAGCGGGAGCTTCTGGAACTCGTTCAAAGTGAGCATGATCTACACGTTCGTGTCGGTGCCCATCGAACTCGTCATCGGTCTCGGGATCGCACTCCTGCTTCAGCGTGCATTCAAAGGGAAGTACTTCATCCAAGCGGCGATTCTCTTTCCCTGGGCACTCCCAACGGTTATCAATGCGAAAATCTGGGCGTGGATGTTTCACGGTCAGTACGGAATCATCAACGACATGCTGATCCGGATTGGCATTCTGAACAGCCCATATCCCTTCTTGGCAAAGCCGGATGTGGCTCTCGCCGCAATGACGTTTGTCACTATCTGGAAAACGAGCTCGTTTATGGCGCTCATCCTGCTCGCTGGACTCTCAGGGATACCTGATCATCTCTACGAGGCGGCGCGCATGGACGGCACGACGAAGTGGCGGCGATTTCGTGACATCACGCTTCCGTTGTTGAAGCCGACGATCCTCGTCGCGCTCATCTTTCGGACGCTCCCCGCGTTCCAAGCATTTGGACTGCCCTACGGCCTGACTGGTGGTGGCCCTGGGGAGGCTACGACAACGCTCGTATTGTACGATCATCAACTGACATTCACACAGTTGTCTTTCGGACAGGGGTCGGCCGCCGCGACACTCATCACGCTCATTGCGTTGGTCATTTCATTGGTCTATGTCGGAACCTTATACGAACCGGAGGTGCGCTGATATGAGTACAAAGTCCACCTCGGGGTTCGACCTCGATTCGCTCCAAGAAGTGGGGGAAAAACTGGGCTTTTATGGCTCGGTCATAGCGATCGCACTGATTTCGATGTTCCCAGTCATTTGGATGTTCATCACATCGATAAAGCAACCATCGAACGTCGTCCAGTTCCCAGTTCAGTACCTACCGCAGAACCCGACGCTCGAGAATTATCGAACGGCCCTCAGTCAAGCACCGTTCATTCGCTATCTGTTCAACAGCTTCATCATCGCCGGCGGAACGGCAGTCGTCGACGTGATTCTCGGTGCACTGGCGGGGTACTCACTCTCACGACTCCGGTTTCGGTTCAAGTTGCCGGTTCTGCTGCTCATTCTGGGTACCGCAATGTTGCCCTTCATTTCCAGGCTCATTCCTCTCTTCTCGCTCGCCCGTTCTTGGGGGCTGCTCAACAACTATCTCGGCCTCATCATCCCCTATGCCGCCTTCCAGCTCCCGTTCGCGGTCTGGATTTTCCAAGCGTATTTCAAGGAACTCCCGGATTCGCTCGAAGAAGCCGGTCTGATGGACGGCCTCTCACGTATCGGCGTTCTCTTTCGCATCATCCTCCCCGTCTCCGCACCGGCGATGGCGACGACGGCAATTATCGTGTTCATCTACGCATGGAACGAGTTCCTTTTCGCTCTGACCTTCATGACGGAGGATAGTATGCGCACCATCACCGTTGGAATCGCACTGTATCAGGGAGAGTTTCAGTATCCGTGGGGCACCATCTCGGCGGCGGTGTTCATGTCTATCGTCCCGTTGATGCTGTTCATGCTCTTCTTCCAACGAAAGGTCGTCGAGGGACTGACCGCTGGCACCGGCAAAGCCTGACCACTCGCTTCGAATCCAAGATTTGCGAGCGCTGTAACTATTCTACAGTTCGGCTATGCATGCCGAGCGATGCAGACACGATGTCATCGGTCTGCAGAAGAGACCTGGCGGGGTGAGCCACTGGCCGATAGGAATCCCTTCTCAGTGTTCGACCGTAACTGAAAACGCAGAACGACCGACGACTCGATGCTCTTCGACACGGGGGTCGAACTGAAATCAGCGACTAGATACCGTCTGTCCGGATAACAGAAAGCTTCAGACGATGAGTTCTGACCCATCGGTCAGATATCGTTCACAGAGGTCACGATTTAACTCGACACCGAGGCCCGGACCTTCCGGAACCTCGATGTACCCATCTTCGAGAATAGGACCACTCTCGCCGGTTCTAGTCGCCATTTCGTTCCACCACGGGACGTCACGAGAATGCCACTCCATACAGAGGAAGTTCGGAATCGCTGCGGAGACGTGTGCCCCGGCGATGGTGCCAAGTGGACTGGAGATGTTGTGCGAGGCGATCGGAATTCCATAGAGGTCACAGACGGTGGCGATATCGATGTACTCGCCGAGTCCACCACACTTGTTCACGTCAGGAGCTGCGATATCCATCATCCCCATCCGAGCCGTCTTGTTGAACTGGTCTGCAGTCACGAGATTTTCACCCGTCAAGATGGGTACGTCGAGTTTTTCGGTGACTCGCTTCTGTGCATCCCACTTCTCGGGAGGAACCGGGTCCTCGAGCCACGCGAGGTCGAACGGTTCCAGTTTCTTTCCGAGTCGGACGGCCGTCTCCACAGTGAAGTTCCAGTGAAGGTCCATGCCCAAGTCGATATCGTACCCGATTTCGTCGCGAACTGCTTCGACGAGTGATACTTTGTGTTCGAGTGCCGCGTTGTCCATTCGACGGTTGGCCTCGTCGTACGCCCGATGGGTTGGAATATCGAGGTCGAACTTTAACGCCTCGAAGCCTTCATCGACGACTTCGCGGGCCGCACGAGCGTAGGACTCCGGCGTGTACACGTCGGTCGGGTCATGAGAGGCCGCTTCACCGAGTGACTCGCCAGCGTGCGTGTCGCAGTAGATTTTGATACTATCGCGATATTTCCCGCCCAGTAATTCGTACACCGGCACGTCGAACACCTTCCCTTTGATATCATAGCAGGCCATCTCGATGGCGGTAAACGCCGCTTGCCCGATACGTCCGGTACCGGTATACCGTTGTTCGAGGAGTTCTCGCAGGCGATTCGTGTCGAGCGGATTCTCGCCCTGTAGGTCGATAGTCATCCGCTCGGCCATATCCAACGCTGCTTCGGCACGGAACGTCTCCCCAAGGCCGTAAACGTCGGCGTCCGTTTCGACCTTGACGATACCCCACGTGAAGTTGCCCGCGATTGCCATCGTCTTCACGGCCGTGATTTTGATGTCTCGTTCTGGTGGGCGATGAGTTTCGTCCATTCCCATATCCCGCCACGGAACGCCGCCACCTTGGGCGATACGATAATCCGGATTTTCGTTCGTCATCATCTATGTTGTATCGTAACGTTCGAATAAAGATTGTGGTGAGTGTGAAAAGTGATTGCCTGAAAGGTCTTCGCTTTAACAAAACAAGTCGGAGGGTAGTTTTATTAGTGTGAGCCTCCCTAAATCGACCGTCAATGACAACCGAACGAATGACTGTTTCAGCCGTCGATACCTACACCATCGATGGTGCCAGCGTCTCATTGGAGTGTGAAATCGACGCGCCGGAGACGGTGACGACGCGTACGCTGCCAGTGACTCTTGTATTCTACGACCCGTGGACGTTTCGATTCGAACTCAAAGCGAATCCGGAAGTACGTGCAGACTGCCCGTACCCGGACCTGAAAACGGACGCGCTTGCCGAGGATGTCAGCCTCGACGTGACGGAGTCAGACGGTGAACTCGTTCTCGACTCCGGCGCGCTCGAAGTCGTCATCGGCCTCGAAGAGTGGGCGTTTCGGGTCGAAGATGACGGGGATGTGGTCCTGCGTGAACAGCGGGAAGATTTGGACGTATTTGCGCGGTCACGGGTGGAGCCACTGGGCGTTACACAGGAGGAAATCAATCACAACCCGCGGCGTGTCGTCGAAACCGGCACGGCGTTCGGCCTCGAACCGAATGAGAAGCTGTATGGAGCGGGCGAGCAGTTCGTCGAGTTCGATCGCCGGGGACGAGAACTAGATCTCTGGCACGAGGAACCGCTCGGGACGGAAACGCCGCGGGCGTACAAGAATATCCCCTTCCACCTCTCGACGAATGGGTACGGGTTGCTCTTGGATACGACCGCGCGTGTACACTACGACTTCGGGAAAACGTCGACCGCCAGTACATCCATCTCAGTGGCTGATGACACCTTTGCGTTCCTCTTCTTTTACGGGCCCGACTTCAAGAATATTCTGCGGAGATATACCGCGGTTACGGGGCGGCCAAACCGGCCACCGAAATGGAGCTTTGGAACGTGGATGTCCCGTTTGGGCTACGAATCACGTGACCAATTGGAGAACATCGCAAGCCGCCTTCGCGAAGAGGGAATTCCCAGCGATGTCCTTCATCTCGACCCATTCTGGATGCGAGACCATTGTTCGACGGATTTGGAGTGGGACGTCAAGCAATTCCCTGACCCGGAGGAGATGATCGAGAATTTAAACGCCGATGGATACCACCTTTCGCTCTGGGAGCACCCACACGTCCCCGTTGGGACCGCCGCCTTCGAGACGGGCGCGCGTGAAGGTTACTTCGTCACCGACGGGACCGGGAAGCCATACGTGATGGACCATACTTGCCAGGGCGATTATCGAGGCGCGCTCGTTGACTTCACGAATCCGGATGCTGTCGAGTGGTGGAAAGATAAACACCGTCGCTTGTTGGAAATGGGCGTCGACGTGTTCAAAACCGACTACGGGGAGTACGTTCCCGAGGACGCCGTATTCGCAAACGGGCAGAATGGAGCGTCGATGCACAATCTATACCCGTACCTTTACAACGAGGCTGTCTACGAAACAGTCGGAGAGGTCAACGGTGCCGATGAGGCTATCGTCTGGGGTCGAGCGGCATGGACGGGAAGTCAACGCTTCCCAATGCACTGGGGAGGAGACCCACAGACGACGTGGAACGGAATGAGTGCAGCACTTCGCGGCGGCCTATCCGCGTCACTGTCCGGTATCGCCTACTGGAGCCACGACATCGGCGGGTTCCGAGGGACCCCGACCGATGCTTTATACATTCGGTGGGCACAGTTCGGCCTGCTATCGAGTAACGCACGCTGTCATGGAACGACTCCGCGCGAACCGTGGGAGTTCGGCGAGGATGCGCTCGAGATATTCCGCGAGTATGCGCGGCTCCGGTACTCGTTGCTCCCCTATATCTACACGTATGCGGAAATCGCTGCACGAACAGGCCTGCCCGTGATCCGTCCCCTCGTTCTCGAGTATCAGGATGATCCGACGACTCACCGCTTGGATACACAGTACCTCATCGGCACGGACATCCTCGTCGCACCGGTTTTCGAGGAATCGGGACGACAGGATGTGTACCTCCCGGAAGGGGAATGGGTAGACTTTTGGTCCGATGAGTGGCGATCGGGCGGCCAGACGGTTAGCGTCGACGCACCCAAGGAAACCATGCCTCTGTTCCTCCGCGCGGGTACGATGATTCCCCGTCGAGAACCGACCGAAACAATCAGTATGGGAACACCAGAGACGCTTCGGGTTCGGACAACACTCGACGCTGAAGGAGATGCCGCTGGTTCGTTTTACGACGTGGATATGGACACGCTGGGAGATATGGCGGCTTCTACGGTCGAGGAGTCACTCGAACTCTCGTACGAGGAACTATCCACCGATTCAGTTGTCTTCGAAATCGAAGGGTCGATACCCGAGACCGTGTCCGTAAACGGTACCGTGTTCGAATGTGTCGACGAGAAACCGACCGAAGGCGAATGGACAGTTGACGAAGGACACATCGTAGTTATCGCATAGTCCTACTATTGAAAGGTGGTTTTATTACAGGGGATGCCAAAGTATGGCATAACAACCAATAGGTGCACAATGGGACGATTAGAACTAAACGACTTGATGAAAGTATTCGACTCAGGTGACAACGAAATCGTAGCCGTTGACAACCTCGATATAACGGTCGACGATGGTGAATTCCTCGTTCTCGTCGGGCCGTCCGGATGTGGGAAATCGACGACCCTTCGATGTATCGCTGGTCTCGAAACTGTATCTTCAGGTCAGATTCTACTCGATGACCGTGAGATTACCCATCTCAAGCCGAAAGAGCGCGACATGGCGATGGTGTTCCAGAATTACGCCCTCTATCCGCATATGTCGGTGAGAAAAAACATAGGGTATGGGCTGAAGATCACTACCGACCTGAGCAAGGACGAAATAAACTCACGCGTCGAAGAGACAGCTAAACTACTGGAGATCGGTGATCTACTCGACAAGAAACCCTCCGAACTCTCCGGTGGGCAACAACAGCGCGTTGCGCTCGGCCGCGCCATCATTCGGGAACCCGAGGTTTTCCTCATGGACGAACCCCTGAGCAATCTCGACGCGAAGTTGCGAACGACGATGCGGACCGAAATCCAACAACTCCAACAAGAGATGGGCGTCACGACATGCTATGTCACACACGACCAAACGGAAGCGATGACGATGGGCGATTACATCGCCGTCCTCAACGATGGGCAACTCCAACAGCTCGGGACACCGCTTGAGTGTTATCACAAGCCGCAGAATCGATTCGTTGCGGGATTCATCGGTTCGCCGTCTATGAACTTCTTCACGGTGGAACGGAAAGGAAACGTTCTAGAACACGACATCTTCACGTACCAAATTTCGAGCGAGACTGTTGATATCCTTGCTGGAGCATCCGAACGACTTACGCTCGGCGTACGACCCGAACATATCGCTATCGTGGATTCCGATGTGGAGAACGCGATTCGAACCGAAGTAAAAGTTGTCGAACCGATGGGAGAGTTGAGCTACCTGTACTTTACCATCGGTTCCGAGACCTATACCGCAAGCGTCAACGGTGAAATGCGCGTAACAGCAGGGGACGTCATCAACGTCGAATTCCCGGAAGAGAAGGTCCATCTGTTCGACGATGAGACAGGTGACGCAGTGAAAAACAGCGAAACGACGGAAAACGTCGAACCGACTACTCAAACCTAAGTAACGACGACTCTCGAACGAATTTTTGAAGACTTTAGAATCATTGACGAGCAGTATCCGCGAGTGGAGTGTGTTCGCTCATCGCAAACGCTATGCATCTGTATGTAAGAGATTGGCTCATGACCAACAGCGGTGAACCGAACGGCGGCGGACGGCGTGTGAAAGCAGTTCAAACCACAAGTCAGATACTCGAATCACTGAGAGAGCGGGATGGTGCTGGAGTAACTGAACTCGCTAACCATCTCGAGATGTCAAAAGCGACGGTTCATAGCCACCTCGCGACGCTCGTCGACAACGAATTCGTCGTCAAGCGAGGGGAGGAGTACAACATAAGTCTCCGATTTGTTGATTTTGGAGAGTACGCAAAAACGAACGTTGATATTTACGAAATAACCAAGCAGGAAGTGAACCGGCTTGCTAAGGAGACCGGTGAAGTCGCCCAGTTCATGGTGGAAGAACACGGAAGAGGAGTCTACCTTCACAAGGCAAGCGGGGAAAACGCTATCCAAACAGCATCCTACACGGGAAATCGGAAGGATCTTCATTGCACCGCCTTGGGGAAGGCGATACTCTCTCAGTTCTCTGAAGAACGCGTGAACGCGATCGTCGATAGAAGAGGATTGCCACAGCGAACGTCAAAAACGGTCTCAACCCGCGAAGAGTTATTCGAAGAACTGGCCATGATACGTGAACGAAAAGTCTCATATGACGATGAGGAAATCCTAACCGGTCTCCGGTGCGTCGCTGCGCCCATCGAGCATCCGAAAGGTAATATCCAGGGGGCAATCAGTATCTCGGGACCGACGAGTCGGCTGAAAGGAGAACGATTTCGCGAAGAATTACCCGAAATCGTCCGCGGTGCCGCCAACGTTATCGAAGTGAACGCGACACACGTCTAGGTGTTCGCTCCTTGCGAACGGTGAAACCAATCGGCAGTCGATATATGAACCTGTGCGGTCGATCTGACGAGTAATACCATTGATTTCCGGACAGGAAGCAGAATCAGATACGAATGGACGTTTGCTCATTGCGAATCAACTACTCGTATCTGTAACGGAACGGCGTCAATAGTTTAGTTGAATATCCCATACGAAGGGAACGACCATCGAATAAGAGGATTCATCCCTCGATATTCCAGCTATTGAACCGGAAATTCGATAGCAGAGGCCTATTCCGATGTCTAATTATCAAATGAGCAGTGTACCGAGCTGTCTTCCTCTGCCCGGAGTAAACACAGAAGAAACTGACAGGGTTCATCCGTTCCGCAACGTGCTCAAGAGAGAAGGGAGACGAAACGACGAAGTCGACGATCGGAATCCATTTTCAGGTTACATCGCTCGATCTCGCATGTTCACTCAAACGTAATTTTCGACTGCGTCGATTATCTAATTCGCGTTCGCAATAAGCGAACGAATAGTATTCAATTCGTACCTGTACGTGAAATTAGTTGGCACAGCGCCATTACAGATCTATTGTTGTAATATTCTCCGTTGGAACGATTAGTGTGAGTTGAATCGTAACCGGGTTTCGTTCCCGGTTCTCGAAATCGAGTTTCCTTACGCAGTTCTGGATTTCGGCTCAATACTACCTGTTCACTATTTACTCACAGATCGACAATTCTCTGATTGAGGGTTTTGTCTATTACTTTATTTCTCTTAGTTATCGTTCCCAGATAGGCATACTCTCCGTCTTTCGTTCCACTAATTGCATCTCCGGTGACCACCAGTCGGTATAGCGAGAGCCAATATATCCCCTTTCTCTGATGCCCAATCACTTCCAATCCACCGCAACGAACCACTCCATTACAACGGTAATTCTGTAATGGATATTCCAATCACCGCTTTCGACACGAAAAGCCTCGAGCCTCCATCGTCAGATGAACTTTGGATGGTCCGCCTCGCGCTCCGCCATGTTGATGTTCACCTCGATGACGTTCGCCGCGTTCGTCACTTTCTCGACGATCATGTCGTGATACTCCGTTTCGTTCATTCGATTGGTCGGACCGGAAACGCTCACCGACCCGAGGACGCGACCGTTCCTGTCGAGTACCGGCGCGCCGATGGCTTTGAGACCCTCTATCTCCTCCTCGTCGTTGTACGCGTACCCTCGCTCTCGGATTTGTTCGAGTTCCGAATCCAGTTCCTCTCGGTCGGTGATGGTGTTTTCCGTCTTGCGAACCAGTCCGTAGCGGTCAACGATGGCGTCCACGCGCTCGGGCGGGAGCGATGCAAGAATCGACTTCCCGGTCGCCGAGAAGTGGAGATAGTCCGGCTTCTGCAGTTTGCTCGTCTGATAGTTGCTCCCGACTGCTTTCTCGCCTCGCACCTTGTACAGGTTCACGCTGAGACCGTGCTGTTCGGTTGCGAGGTGGGCGTACTCCCCCGTCTCGTCGGCCAGACTCTCGATTTCTGGTTTTCCGATGCTGTACAGTTTGTTCTGATTGCGAACGTACTCGCCGAGGAGGAGGAACTGCAACGACAGCGAGTAGGTGTTTCCCTCCTGGACGACGAACTTGTTCTCCCGAAGCGTCGTGAGGTGATTGTAGACGGCGCTTTTCGACATCCCGAGATGGTCGGCGAGCTCCGTGACGCGCGCGCCGTCCAACTCCTCCAGCGCCTGAATCACGTCGAACGCCCGCGTGACCGTCTTTAGGGTCCGCGACGAGCCGGTTTCGGTCGAATCTGCCATGCTAACCGATACCAAATAGAGCGATAAAAGCGTTTGTATATGGAGCAAAGATTTCCGACGCTCCGAATCGATAGCAGTCATCGGGTTCGAAACTGTCAGACGACCGCGACCGATTCTCGAAATCCTTGATTTCGGCTTGAACGGCCGATGTCGGTGCCACAGTAGTTCATCATATTCGAGCTTGCGTTCAAAATACGTGCAAATTGACTGTGGACATTTAGGCCGTCCACGACTTGTGTTCCCCGTTATCTGAAACGGATAATGCTACCCGGTCGAAAATACGCGTTTCACGCCTTGTGTGGTTAATACCGAATCTAGCTACTGTTCTCGATAGGTGTAACAATCGAAGCGACGAGAGAACGGACTGAAATCGGTCAAAAACCGTTGAATCAAGGCCTGTTGTGGGGACAGAGCATACTTCTCCGCAGAGGATGTTCGAACGAGAATCTCGCCAAGAATAGGCTGAAACGCTTGATTCTCGGTCTTGTGGCTGAAAACAGTCCAATTTGCCTGCTCGAGAACGCCGTTATTCGTTAGCGTCGGCGAGCCGCGTTAGCGCACCAGCGAGGACGCGCGTCGATGCGGCACAATCCTCCCACTCGGTCCACTCCAGCGGATTGTGGGAAATGCCGTCCCGCGACGGGGCGAAAAGCAAGCCGGCGTCCGTGACATTCGCAACGTGCATGGTGTCGTGGGCGGCACCCGAGTGCAGGGACAACGTGTCGATGTTCGCGGTCTCCCCGGCGGCTTCCAGCGCGGTACGACAGCGGTCGCTCATCGGAACGGGGTGGCGGTTCCACGGTCGTTCGAACGCGGTCGTCACGTCGCGCTCGGTTTCGATGCGGTCGAGGCTCCGCTTCGCTCGGTCAACGACGTACTCGATGGACTCCTGTTCGATGTCGCGGACATCGAGGCTCAGTTCCGCCCGTCCCGGAATGACGTTCGGTGCGCCCGGACCCACGTCGAGTTTGCCGACGGTGGCGACCGCCGTGTCCGATTCGGCTTCGACGCGTTCACGCGCGGCGCGTTCGACGTCGAGAACGAACTCGCTCGCCCCGGCGAGGGCGTCCGACCGGTCGTCCATGAGCGTCGATCCCGCGTGGTTCGCTTCGCCGGTGATTTCGATGGCACACCGGGAGAGTCCCGTTATCGTCGTCACGATTCCGGCAGGGATACCTGCGTCTTCGAGGCGCTCGCTCTGTTCGATGTGGAGTTCGAGCCACGCGTGCCACTCGTCGGCGGCCACGCGCCCCTCGCCGAGAAAGCCGATGTCGTCGAGGGCGGTTTCGAGTGTCACGCCGGATTCGTCTTCGAGTGCGAGCGCCGTTTCGAGGCTCATCTTCCCCGCCGCGACGGCGGAGCCGAGCAATCCGCCGTCGAACCGCTGGCCCTCCTCCTCGGTGAAACAGACGACCTCGACCGGCCGCGCCGGTTCGACGCCCGCGTCCTGCATCGCCCGAACCGCTTCCAGCGCGGAGTAGACGCCGAGCGGACCGTCGAAGATGCCGCCCTCCGGGACCGAATCGAGGTGACTTCCGGCGGCGACCGCGGCCGCGTCGGGGTCCGCGCTCTCGGGCGTCCACCGGCCGACGATGTTTCCAACGCCGTCCACGCGAACGTCGAGACCGGCGTCCCGCAATCGCTCGCAAAAATACTCTCGTGCCTCCCTGTCCGCCTCGGTTCCGGTGAGGACGGTTCGACCGTGACCGTTTTCGACCGCGACCGACCCGAACGCCGCGTTGGCCTCGATGTCACGTCGTAGCCGTTGCTCGCGTACCTGCATGCGTACTAAGGCAACGTGGCTCACCCGCCTATTTGACTGTTTCCCAATCGGGCATTCGACTTACAGTTTCGGGTATCCACGAAACACTTCAACCATTCGACTATATAACCGCAGTTTTCATAATCTTTATCACGGACGGTTGAGTGCGCTATTCTATGCCAAGCGATAGCAATAGCCGCAAGAATGAAAATAATAGCGATACGGCCGGTCACGGACGCGTTGACCGCCGGGCGTTCCTCGCCGCGACGGCGGCCGGTGTTCCCGTCGCGCTCGCCGGCTGTCTCGGTGGAGGAGACTCGGACGGTTCCGGCGGCGGAAACGGGGACGGAAACGCGAAGATGGGCGGCACGCTCCAGTGGGGCGGTGCCGTGCCCGTGCAAGGACTCGACCCTCACCTCGAAAGCGCAGCCGCGACCAACCGCGTGCTCGAAAACATCACCGAGCCACTCATCCGGTTGGCTCCCGACTACTCGCTGAAACCCCACCTCGCGAAGGACTGGACGACTTCCGACGACAACACGAAACTGGAGTTCACCCTCCAGAAGGGAGTGAAATTCCACGACGGCAGCGAGATGACGTCCAAAGACGTACTCGCGACCTACAAGCGGATTGCGAACGGCGAGTACCTCGCCACCGGGTTCTTCGACTTCGTGGACTCGATGGATAACCCCGACGACCAGACCTTCGTCGTCCAGTTGTCCGAACCGTTCGCGCCGTTCCTCTCGCGGATGTCGACCGGTGAGATGCACATCGTCCCCGAGAAACAGGCACAAAAGAAGAAGATCAAGGAACCCATCGGAACGGGGCCGTACCAGTTCGATAGCCACGAGGTGGAGACGTCGTTCACGATGACGAAGTTCGACGACTACTGGAACGCAAGCGACGAGAACGGCCCATTCCTCGACAAAATCGTCAAGAGCGAGATTACGGACCCGAACGTTCGGCTGCAGTCGTTCCGTGCGGGCGAGTACGATTTCGTCAACGGCATCCCGCCGAAGGACGTCGAATCGCTCAAGAACGATTCGTCCGTCCGCTTCGAGAAGCAGTTCCCGAAGGCGCTCGTCTACCTCGGGTTGAACTGCAATAAGAAGCCGTTCGACGACAAACACGCCCGCCTCGCGCTCGATTACGCGCTCGACAAGGAGAAAATCAGCGAAGCGGCGCTCTACGGCACCGGCAAGACGACGGCGACGCCCGCCGCGCCCGGCAGCAAGTGGGTGAACCCCGACATCAAACCGCGTCCGCGTGACCTCGACAAGGCCAGAGAACACCTGAAGAAGGCGGGTATGCCAGACGGCTTCTCGGTTTCGTTCAAGATTCCGCAATCCTACCCGACGCAGGTACAGGGTGCGAAGGTCATCTCGGACCAAGCATCCGAGGTCGGCATCAACCTCAACATCCAGAAAATCACGTGGAGTACGTGGCTCTCGGACGTCTACAGCAAACAGAACTTCGAGGCGACGACCAGTTCGTACCTCGCGCTGACCTACCCGGACGTGTCGTTCTACAAGTTCCTCCACCCCGACGGCGCGTTCTTCTTCACCGGCTGGAACAACGACGAATACAACAAACTCGTCGAGAAGGCCCGCCACATGTACGACGAGGACGAGCGCGCCGAACTGTACCACAAGGCGACCGAAATCCTCCACGAGGACCGCGCGGGGCACCTCCTGCTCTGGTGGCAGGCGAACCTGTACGCCGGTTCGACCGACTACAAAGGAAAAATCGGCACGCCGGACGGCTCGACGCTTCGGTTCGACGACAACTGGCTCGACGGATAACTCGGTGACCCACCATGTCAATGTCTAATTATCTACTGAGGCGGTTGGGGTTCATGGTGCTAACCCTCCTGTTCGTGACGATGATCACGTTCATCGTGACGACGATTCTTCCGGGGGACGTTGCGTTGCTCATCCTCGGGCCGAACGCCACCGACAAGTCGATTCAGGCGCTCCAAGCACAGATGGGGCTCGACAAGCCGTTGTACGTCCAATACGTGGACTGGGTGTTCGGACTCGTACAGGGCGACATGGGAACGTCGCTCCGCTTCGGCGACCCGGTCATGGCACTCATCATGGAGAAACTCCCGAAGTCGCTCCTCCTCGCCGGAGCGGCGACGCTCATCGCGGTCGTCTTGGCGCTGCCGCTCGGCGTCATCGCCGCGGTGAAACAGAACGAGCTTCCGGACCTGTTCGCGTCGATGTTCGGATTCATCGGCGTTTCCATCCCCATCTTCCTGTGGGGGCTGGTGTTCATCCTCGTCTTCGCCGTCTGGCTGAACATCTTCCCGACGGGGGGCTACGTCCCGCCGAGCGAGGACCCGGTGGGAACGCTGACCCACCTCGTCCTCCCGGCGTCGGCGATGGGGTTCGCCCTCACCGCCTACATCATGCGGATGACTCGCTCGTCGATGCTCGAAGTCATGTCGGAGGAGTACATCAAACTGGCGCGCTCGAAGGGGATGACCCAGCGCGTCATCGTCCTCAAGCACGCGCTCCGGAACGCCATCATTCCCGTCATTACGGTCATCGCGTTCCAGTTCAGCTACGCGTTCGGCGGCGTCGTCGTGCTGGAGCAGGTGTTCTTCTGGCCGGGTATCGGGAGGCTGACGCTGACTGCCATCCAGAGCCGCGACATTCCCCTGTTGCAGGGTTGTATCGTCGTCGTCGCGTTGATGTACATGCTCTCGAACCTCGCAGCCGACATCCTCTACGGCTACTTCGACCCGCGGATTCGCTACGGAGGTGACGAATAATGGCGACCTCGACGTCGAACTCGAATTCGACGGCCACGTCCGCGCGGATAGAACGCTTCCAGCGATTCGCGCGGCAGTTCAGGAACAACACCAAGGCGATGATCGGCCTCGTCATCGTCGTCTCCCTCGTCGTGGTGGCGATTTTCGCGCCGTTCATCGCGCCGTACTCGATTTCACACACGTCAGTCGCCGACCGCACGCAATCGCCGTCGATGGACCACCTGTTCGGAACCGACGACCTCGGCCGTGACATCTTCAGCCGCGTCGTGATGGGCAGTCGGATTTCGCTGAAAGTCGGGTTCGGTGCCATCACCGGCGCGCTCCTCGTCGGAACGATAATCGGACTGGTGTCCGGGTACTACGGCGGCATCATCGACGAGTTGCTGATGCGGTTCATGGACGCCGCGATGTCCTTCCCGCCCATCCTGCTCGCGTTGACGTTGATGGTCGTCCTCGGCCCCGAACTCACGAACGTCATCATCGCGCTGGCGTTCGTCTACACGCCGTACATCGCTCGCGTCGCCCGGAGCGCGACGCTCTCGGAGCGAAACGAGGCGTACGTCGAGTCGGCCATCGCCCGCGGCGAGAGCAATTCGCACATCATCTTCCGCGAGGTGCTGCCGAACTGTTCGGCCCCGCTGCTCGTGCAGGGGTCGCTGAACATCGCCTTCGCCATGCTCGCGGAGGCGAGCCTGTCGTTCCTCGGCCTCGGCGCGCAACCGCCGACGCCGTCGTGGGGACTGATGATAAACAACGGGAGCGGGTTCATGCAAACCGCGCCGTGGATCATCATCTTCCCCGGTATCGCCATCGCCGTCACCGTCATCGGGTTCAACCTGCTCGGCGACGGCCTGAGAGACGTGCTCGACCCCAAGGTGGATTCGATAGAATGAACGGAAACGACGCGAACGGCGGGTCCGCCCCCCTCCTCGACGTTCGAGACCTCAGGACGGAGTTCCTGACGGAGGACGGGACGGTCGTCGCCGCCAACGACGTATCGTTCGCCCTCGATTCGGGCGAGACAATGGGCTTGGTCGGCGAAAGCGGGGCCGGAAAGAGCGTCACCGCGCGCTCGCTGCTCCAACTCGTCGATAGCCCCGGCGAAATCACCGGCGGAGAAGTCGTCTTCGACGGCGTGGACCTGTTGGAACTCTCCGAACCCGAGATGCGGTCCGTTCGCGGGAACAAAGTCGCGCTCATCCCGCAGGACCCCATGTCGTCGCTGAATCCGGTGCTCACGGTCGGCGAACAGATCGTCGAGACGATACTGCACCATCAGGGCGGCAACCGCGAGTCGGCGCGCGAACAGGCCATCGAGGTCATGCGCGACGTGGAAATCCCGGACGCGGCCGAGCGGTTCGGCGACTACCCGCACGAGTTCTCGGGCGGGATGCGCCAGCGCGTGCTCATCGCCATCGGCCTGTCTTGCAAGCCGGACCTGATAATCGCGGACGAGCCGACGACGGCGCTCGACGTGACGACGCAGGCGAAAATCCTCGACCTCCTGAACGAACTCCAGGAGGAAAAGGGGATGGCCATCCTGATGATAACGCATAACCTCGGCGTCGTCGCCCAGACGTGCGACCACGTCGGCGTGATGTACGCGGGGAACCTCGTGGAGACGGCGGAACTCGACGAACTGTTCGACAATCCCCAGCATCCGTACACGCGCGGCCTCATCGACTCGATTCCGCAGACGGACGTGGAGTATGACGACCTACCGACGCTGGCCGGGTCGATGCCGGACCTCACCGACCTGCCCAGCGGCTGTAACTTCGCGCCCCGGTGTGAGTACGCGACCGAGGCCTGTCGGACCGGCGGCAATCCCCGGCTCGAACCGGCCGCGGGGACGACGTCGCGTGCGGCGTGTATCCGCACGGACGAAATCGACCTCAGGCAGGGATACACCCCCGACGAATCGAGCGGCGAGCGAAAACTCATCGACCGGAGCGGCGAACCGCTGTTCGCGGTGAAAAACCTGAAAAAGCACTTCCCGTCCGGCGACGGGTTCTTCGGTGATCTCACGCTCACGCGCTCGGACGGCGGTATGCCGACGCTCGAACGGCGGGCCGTCAAGGCGGTCGACGGCATCGACTTCGAGATTTACCAGGGCGAGACGGTCGGTCTCGTCGGCGAGAGCGGGTGTGGCAAATCGACCGTCGCACGCACGGCGCTCAAACTCCTCGAACCGACCGACGGCGAGGTGTACTTCGAGGGGCAACCCATCCACGAGATGAGCGGGTCGGAGGTGCGGAGCCTCCGCCGCGAGATGCAGATGATATTCCAGGACCCGCAGAGTTCGCTCAATCCGCGAAAGACCGTGGGTCAAATCATCGGCCGAGCGATGGAGAAACACGACATCGCGACCGGCGAGGAGAAACAGGAGCGAACCCGCGAGTTGCTGACGCGCGTCGGCCTCTCGCCCGACGCGCTCCACAAGTATCCCCACCAGTTCTCGGGCGGGCAACAACAGCGCATCGCCATCGCGCACGCGCTGGCCGTGGAACCGAAACTCATCGTCTGTGACGAGCCGGTGTCGGCGCTGGACGTGTCCGTGCAGGCCCAGATTCTGAACCTGCTCGACGAGATTCAGGCGGAGTACGGGCTGTCGTACCTCTTCATCTCGCACAACATTGGCGTCGTCCGACACATCTGTGACCGCATCGCTGTGATGTACCTCGGCAAGATAGCCGAGTTCGGCACGGTCGAACAGGTGTTCTCGGCTCCGTTCCACCCCTACACCGAGAGCTTGCTGTCGGCGGTTCCGCACGCCAATCCGTCGCGGAAGACCGACCGCATCCTCCTCGAAGGGAGCGTTCCGAGTCCGCTGAATCCGCCGTCCGGGTGCCCGTTCCAGACTCGGTGTCCGAAGAAAATCGGCGACGTCTGTGAGCAGACCGAACCGGCGCTGGAGGAAAAAGAGGGGGACAGCGGTCACCAAATCTCCTGTCACCTCTCCGTCGGGGAGATGAGCGAACGGCGGTCGTTCGTCGAGACGGCGGAATCGACGTCCGACGACTGACCCGTTTCGACGACAGGCCACTCTGCCGTCTGCTGTCTTCCGTCGATTTCTTTTATTGTCGCGAGAACCACTTCAATGATTTAAATACTGCTCGGAGACCCCGTGCGTGGAAACCAGCTCCCGAATTCGGGAATTCCATTGAAGTGGGTGGACGTGGAAGTGGTGCCGGGGGATATTCATGCAAGCGTACGTGATGCGTTCCATCGGCGAAACCGACGTTATCGAGAAGGACGAACCGGAAGCGGGACCGAACGACGCCATCGTTCGGCCGACGAAGGGGCTGGTGTGTACCTCCGACGTGCACACGGTCGGCGGGGCAATCGGCGAACGCGAGGACATCACGCTCGGCCACGAGGCCGTGGGTGTGGTCGAATCGGTCGGGAGCGAGGTCGAGCAATTCGAACCCGGCGACCGCGTCGCCGTCGGCGCTATCACCCCGGATTGGGGGTCGCCGGCCGCACAGGACGGGCATCCGTCGCAATCGAACGAGGCGCTCGGCGGATGGAAGTTCGCCAACGTCAAGGACGGCGTGTTCGCCGAGTTCTTCCACGTGAACGAGGCCGACGCGAACATGGCCAACATCCCGTCCGGCGTCAGCGACGAGGCCGCGGTGTACGTCACGGACATGATGAGCACCGGCTTCAGCGCGGCCGAACGGGCGGATATTCCAATCGGCGGGACAGTCGCGGTCTTCGCCCAAGGGCCGGTCGGGTTGATGGCGACGAAGGGGGCGGCGCTCCGCGGTGCGGGGCAGGTCATCGCCGTCGAAAGCGTTCCAAAGCGCCAAGAACTCGCCGAGTTCTACGGCGCCGACGAAGTGGTCGATTACACCGAGGTCGATACCGTTGACGCCATCATGGACCTGACCGACGGGGAGGGCGTAGACGCCGCCATCGAAGCACTGGGGTCGAACGCCACGTTCAAACAGTGTATCGAAGTCACCAAACCCGGCGGCGTCATCTCCAACGTCGGCTACCACGGCGAAGGGGAGTTCGTGGACATCCCGCGGGACGCGTGGGGGTCGGCATGGCCGAGAAGGACATCGTGACGTCGCTCTGTCCCGGCGGTCGCCTCCGACTCCGTCGCCTGCTTCGATTGCTCGATGAGGGAAAGGTGGACCCGACGCGGATGACGACCCATCGGTTCGACTTCGAGGACATCGACGATGCGTTTCAGCTCATGGACACGAAAGAGGAAGGGATCATCAAACCCCTCATCGACTTCAGCTGAAGCGCTCGACGCGGAATTCCGCGCGCAACGCTCTCTTTTTTCGGAGTCGCCGCGGGGACGGGACGGAAAAATTATGTGTCCGTTGTTCTTCGGGAGCGATAGACCATGCAACGACGCGACCTGCTTCGCACCGGCGGTTTATTCGTCTGTGGCGGTATGACGGCCCTTTCCGGCTGTAGCGGTGTCGTCTCGAAACTCACGGGGTCCCTCGAAGTGACGACCACCGACTCGCGGGTCACGGGATTCGGAAACGTCGTCGTCACCGCGAGCGTGCGGAACGATTCGGACGAGACGAAATCGGGCACGCTCTGGGCGCAAGTGAAAGTCGATGGCGGCAGCACGTACGAGGAATCGGAAAACGTGATCGTCCCGGCGCACACCGAAAAGGAGTATCAAATTAGACTCGATATCGACTTCGGCGAATCACTGTCCGCGGACCGGTATTCGTACAAGGCGTGGCTCGAATCGGACTGACGAGCGGTCGAGGCGACGCCGGTGGTCACGGCTCCGAACCGGTCTACGACCCGGACTCGTCTCCGCCGTCGGCGTCGGAAGCGCCGTTCTCGTCCGTCTCCGCGGTTTCGTCGAGTTCGTCCGTCTCCTCCTCCGTCGTAGACTGTACCTCGTCGATATCGACGTCCGTGCCGAGTTTCTCCTCGTCGATAGCGGATTCGAGCGTCTCGCGGTCCGTTATTGCGTCGATTCCCTTCTCGTCCACCGCCGACTGAATCGTCCCGGCGTCGATGGCTCCGCTGACGTCCTTTCGTTCGACCGCCGCTTTGACCGCGCGTCGAACCGCGATGTAGCCGACCGCGCCCGCGCTACCGGCCATCACCGCGCCCGGTATCCCGTATCGTTTGTAGCCGAACTTCGCCGCCTTCTTGCCGATGGTGAGTGGACCGAGTCCGAACATCGTGTTTGGACACTGCCGCCGAACCCGTCTAAGGCTTGAGCCTGCATGTTCAACGAAACGACCCTCTTCACCCGACGTCCGTCCCCTTCGCGTCGTTAACGGAACGTATCGAGTCGCGGTTCGTCCAGATTAGTAAAATCGTGATTAGTAAAATCGTGATTAGTAAAATCGTGATTAGTAAAATCGTGATTTAGATAATCGCCAGCATTATCTACCGTCGTCTCGAAATCGACGCATGAACCCACCGCGTTTCGTCAACCGCGAGCAAGAGCTCGATACGTTGCAGTCCCGGTTTCGAAGCGACACCGCCGACCTGATCGTCATCTACGGTCGCCGACGACTCGGGAAGAGCGCACTCGTCCGTGAGGCGATACGAGATACTGACGACGCCATTTACTGGCAGGCAACAGAGGAGACGCCGGAGGTGCAACTCGCTAACTTCGTCGAGACGGCGAGTGAGACGTTTCCCCTCTTAGACGACATCCAACGTGACTGGGAGGCTCTGTTGCGTGCGCTCGGTCGGGAGAACGCGGTCGTCATCCTCGACGAGTTTCCGTATCTCATCCAGTCGGACGAAGCGCTTCCGTCGAAGATCCAGCGCGTCTGGGATTTACACCTCGAAGACACGGCGATGACGCTCGTCCTCGTCGGATCGTCGATCAGCGTTATGGAGGAGAAGGTCCTCGGCGGAGGGAGTCCCTTGTACGGTCGGCGCACGGCGGCAATCGACCTCCCGCCGCTCTCGCTGGAGAACGCGCGCCGATTCTATCCCACGGACGATCCGGATACGATACTTCGATATTGGGGCGTCTTCGGTGGAACACCGTATTACTTGCGAGCACTCACCCCCTCCGTATCGCTTCCTGCAAACATCCAGTCTCACGTGCTCTCGGAACACGGCGTTCTCCACAACGAGCCGGAGTTCCTGCTCCGGACGGAGTTCGGAATCCGAGAGCCGCAGACGTACTACACCATTCTCCGGGCGATAGCGACCGGAAAGCGTGAAGCAAACGAGATCGCAAACTTCGCGGGTGTCGATTCGAACACGCTCGGATCGTATCTCTCGAAACTTCGTCGCCTCCGATTGGTCGAGCGAGATATCCCGGTGACGGCCGATCCCAACGCGACACGCAAGAGCCGATATCGACTGAACGAACCGCTCTTCCGGTTCTGGTTTCGGTACGTCTACGGTCAGGAAGGAACGCTCGTTCAACTCGGTGATGACGCGTACGAGCGGTCGGTCGAGCCGTCGTTCTCCGATTACATGGGGTCGATGTTCGAGATCATATGCCAGGAAGCACTTCCGTCGCTGATTCCGAAGGCGTACCAAGGAATCGGATACTGGTGGCATCGGCAGCACGAACTCGATGTCGTCGGTCTCGGAAGCGATGGCACGCTCGTCGCCGGTGAATGTAAGTACACGTCTCGGGAGATGAACGAAGGTGATCTGGCGGACTTAGAGCGGAGTGCAGCGCAGGTTCGGTGGACGCCGGAAAACGGCACCGAACCGGCGTACCACTATTGCTGTTTCTGTCGCTCCGGGTTTTCGGACGGACTTCGAGCCACTGCCGACGAGCGTGACGACGTTTCGCTGTTCACACCCGCCGAAATCGTTTCATAGGTCTCGACTCGGAACTCCTCGCGTATCATCGAAACCAAATTCTCCCCCATCGGTTTCCGAGGGACCCTTTCCCCACCGCCGCGACGCGGTGCACGGAACACGGAAAAGGGTGCGACCCGTAGTTCGGCCCGACGCGATGACACGGACGCTCACGCTCCCGAACGGAGAGGAGGTAACCGAGGACGACATCATCCTCTACGACGGCTATCCGTACCGGCTCCGGTTCGTGGACGACGACGAGTACGAGTTCGAACTCTCGCCTCTGTACTGGGGGAACAGCGGAATGGACGTCCCGTTCCCTGACCGGGAGGCGCTGGTCGAACAGTGGGAAGGCGACTCCCGAGGCACGCTCACGGACGAGGAGTGGAACGGGTGGCTCCGCGAGGCGCGCCACAACCCGAAGTTCTCCGACGACGAACTCGACGAAATCGCCCGCGAACTCGGCACGAACGACGGCCTACTCGACCGCCTCCGTCGGCTGTTCGGACGGTGATGCGGTCGATGGCGGCGGACGGCGCCGTGTTCAACCGGTTCGGACTTCCGGGGTAGTCACCGTTATGCGTGCCGGTTCGTAAACACGGGCATGGACCTATCACTCGTGGACCTCGCGCCGATACCGGAGGGCGGAACGGCGACGGAAGCGTTCGAGAACACGATAGAGCGCGCCCGTCACGCCGAGGAACTCGGCTACTCCCGCTTCTGGGTCGCCGAACACCACGATTTTACCGACCGGTTGGCAAGCACGACCCCCGAAGTGTTGATGGGCAATCTCGCCGCCCACACCTCGGACATCCGCATCGGGTCGGGGACGGTGTTGCTCAACCACTACAGCCCGTACAAGGTGGCCGAGTCGTTCGGCGTGCTCGACGCCCTCGCTCCCGGTCGTATCGATTGCGGACTGGGGAGAGCGACGGGCAACCCCGTCTCTGACTTCGCGTTACAGGACGACCGGAGCGAACAACGGCAACCGACCGACCACGCCGGGAAGATAGAAGAGGTCGCCGCGCACCTCTACGACGGGTTCGACGACGACCACCGGTTCAGCGAGCTCTCGCTGGCGCGGTCCCGCGAGAGCATCCCCGACGTGTGGGTGCTCGGTTCGAGTCCATCGAGCGCCGCCATCGCGGGTGATTTGGGGCTTCGATACTGTTTCGCGGCGTTCATCCGACCCAAACCCGCCGTGCGGGCGTTCGAGGTGTACCGGGACCACTTCCAACCGTCCGACATGGGTGCTGGCCCGGACGAACCGCACGGCATGCTCGCCGCGAACATCACCTGCGCCGAGACGGACGAGGAGGCCGCGCGACTTCGTTCGGTCCCCGAAGCGAACCGCCAGCGGTTGCGTCGCGGGCAGATAGACCGCCCGCCGATTCACTCGGTCGAGACGGCCATCGACGAACTCGGGCACGTCCCGGACCCGACGCCGAGCACCCTCGCTCCGGGCGACTGGCCCCGCCAAGTCTCGGGGAGTCCCGAGACGGTCCGCGACCTGCTGGATCAGATGGCGGCCCAGACCGGCGTCGATGAAATCATCGTCCAGAACCAGTTCGCCGACCCCGAGGACGAACTCCGGTCGCACGAACTGCTCGCCGAGGCAGCGAATTTGACCCCTCGGTAAGCCGAGCACCGCACTCCCTCGACAAGCCGAGCGCCCGAACGCACCTAACTTCCGGTAAGCAGGCGAAGCGCGACGCCGATGAGGATTACGATGACGCCGAGCGCCGTCGCCACCGGCGGGATGGGGACGAACAGGAGGACGATACCAGCGAGGAGGACTATCGTCGAGGCTCGTACCATACGAACGGGCACCACCCGCCGTCTGTTAGAGGTTGTGGCGGACCGTTCCGGTTTCGTCCGTGAGAACGATTTATTAGTAGCAGATTCATACGATATCGTACATCGAACGATGGCGAAACCACCGGAACTCACCCGCGACAACGAGGGGGCGTGGAAGTTGGCGGGGTCGTTCAGCAGCGGTCGGTATCAGTTCAGCGTGACGCCCGCCGCGGAGCGACTTCTCCGGGACGAACTCGGATACGACGAAGGGGATATCGTCCCGTGGAACTGCTTTCGGGCGCTCGTCTACGCCGGAGACGCGTCGCTCTCCTCCGCGACGGATAGCCCCGTCGAGACCGGAGACGATTTGGCCCGACCGAACGGCGACGTCGAGATGTCGGACGCGGAGGCACGCGCGCTCGCCGAGCACCTGCAATCGAAACGGTTCGACGAACGCCAGTGCGAGGCGCTTTCGACCCACGTCGCCGACACGAAACTGGACCCGTTGCTCGACGTCGAAACGCTCGACCGAACCGAGGACTGGGTGGCGGAGACGACCGAATCGCTCGTCCGTGAAGGGAAATCATCGGATGAGAGACCCAAATCGGAATCAGACGCGGACTTCGGTGGGGAGAAGTCCGCGTCTACCGCATCGGACCGCCGCTCCGCCACGACCGTCCTGCACGTGAGCGATTCGCACCTCAAACCCGGTGGGGAGAGCGACGTGGATGGCGTTCACGGTCTCGACGGCTTTGCGAAGGCGGTGGACGTCGCCGTCGGCGAGGCCGTCGATGCGGTCGTCCACACCGGGAACCTATTTTCGAGCGCGACACCCTCGGACGAGGTGAGCGCCGCCTGCCGCGAGCGACTGGAGCGACTGCACCGACGCGACATCCCGTTCTTCGTCGTCGCGGGTCGAAACGAGGTCGGGGATACCGACACGCTCGATGCGCTGACCGAAACGGCTGGCGTGCGTCGCCTCGGGACCACGCCGACGACTATCGACGAGTCGGTCGCCCTGTACGGTATCGACCACCGGCAAGACGTGGAGGCGGGAAATGGGCAGATTCGCCTCGAAGACCCCGAAGAGCACGGTCTCAAACTGTGTTGCATCCACCAAGCGGTTTCGCCGCCGTACTCCGAGTACGGCGCGGACGTCGAGGCCTACGAACTGGCCATCGAGCACATCGACGGCTGGGTCGATGCGTTCCTCTGTGGCGGGACCGACCGCGCGGTCGAATGGGAGGGCGACGACCTCTGTGTCTACTACACCGGAACCACTGACGCCGCGAGGGTGCGCGACGACGAGGACGAACCGCTCGTGAGTTTGTTCACCGTCCGCGGGGAGTCGTTCGAGCGCGAGACGATTCCGCTCGACGGATACGACGCGAGCGCGCGGGAGCGCGAGCGAGCAAGACGCGAACGAGAGAACGGACGCGAACGGGAGAAGGGTGACGAGAGGGATGGGCATCCCGGCAGAGAGATGCAGTCCCGAGAAGCGACGAATCCCGACGTTCGACCCCTCACCGAAGCCATCGGGTCTCTGGCGACGATGCTCGACGACGCGGGGACGCCCGATTTCGAGGACTGTTCGACGGCGGAACTCGCGGACATATACGCCCTCTTTTCAGGCGTCAAGGGGCAGATCGAAACCCTTCGAACCGAGGTTCGGGACGTACTTTCCTCGCGCGTCGGCGAAGGGGAAGAGGTTACGGGGTCGTTCGGGTCGGTCAGCGGCCGTCACCGGACGCGAAAATCGCTCAAGGACTCGGAGACGGTTCTTACGGAACTCGCCAGACACGGCGTCTCCCGGGAGGACATCGTGACCGAACGGGTGGACGAGACGAAGGTCGAGGACGCCATCGAGGAGCGGAACCTCGACATCGACGAATCGCGCCTCTACGATATCAGCGAGAACGACTACGTTCGGCGGGACGACATCAACCGCGACGCGCTTCGACGGCGGTTCGAGGAGTAGGGCCCACTCCGACGCCGACTCACTCCGGGAATATCGATTGCGGGAGATACGCCGAGACGACCCAGTTGGGGGCGTCCACGACTTCGTTGATTTTGAGGTCCACGATGGCGGAACACAGCAGGTACGCCTCCGAGCGCGTCAAACCGCGGGTTCGGTGGAGGTGCGAAATCATGTGTCGAATCGCCTTCTTGCTGGCGTCCATCAGGTCGTCGCTGATGCCGGTCGTGGCGTACACCCGACCGCCGTCGGTCGCCGAAAACGGCCCGCCCGTCTCGAACTGCGGTTGCTCGATGTCCATGCCCGAGACGAGTCGGAGCCGGGCCGTCACCGTCATCGGCGCTTCGATGCCCGTGACGCACACCTCGCCGTCGCCCTGTGCGCCGTGGCAATCGCCGATGCTGAACCGCGCGCCCGCGACTTCGACCGGCAGGTACAGCGTCGACCCGGCCGTCAGGTGCTTCACGTCGAGATTGCCGCCGACGCGGCGTGGGGGCGTCGTGCTGTGCTCCCCGCCGTCGGCGGGCGCGACGCCGAGGTTGCCCGGGAAGGGCGCGAGTGGGACTTCGATTCCGTTCACGAAGTGGCCAACGTCGCCGTCGAGATCCCAGACGTGCAGACCCGGGTCTGGGAACTCCTCGGGGAGCAGTCCGGTTCCCTCGTCGCCGCCGTAAAAGTACGAAAAGCCGATGCCCTCGTGGTCGAACGAGAGGAGGTCCACCGCGAGCACGTCGCCGGGTCGCGCGTCCGCGACGTCGACGGGACCGGTTAGGGCGTGGCCGGGGAGCGTCCCCGCGAGGGCGGCGACGTCCTCGGCGGTCGAGTCCGCGTCGAGGCGGCCGTTCGTCGCGTCCCGACAGTCGAAGCGCACCACGTCACCGGATTCGACCGTTCGAATCGGGTCGTGGTCGCGGCTCCAACTTGTCTGAATGTGCTCGTCTCGGGCAGGTATGTGGTGGTCCGGGGATGGGGTCTGTGACATCGGCGTACACCCGAGTAGAGACGGAACGGATATAAAATTCGTTCGCGGATTCCGGTGGGCGTATCGATTATCGGACGGTGTAGCCGCCGTCGAGGACGATGGTCTCACCGGTCATGTACGCGGAGGCGTCGCTCGCCAGATACACCGCCGTCGGGCCGAGCATCTCCGGCGACGCCATCTCGTCCTGTAACATCTCGCCCGTCCAGATATCGACGGCGTTCTCCGCGACTTCCGCACCTTGGTCCGCGTTGTCGGTGGCGACGTAGCCGGGTGCCAAATTGTTCACGCGGATACCGTGTTCCGCCCACTCGGAGGCGAGTTGGTTCTTGAAGCCCTCCAATCCGGCCTTCGAGGCGTTGTAGGCCACCTGTCGCTGGGGATGGTTCGCGATGAACGCCGACATCGACGAGACGTTGAGAATGACGCCGCCGCCGTCCCCCATCATCTCGCGGCCCGCGGCGCGTGAGCAGAGAAACGCGCCCGTGAGATTCGTCTCGATGACCGCGTGCCACTCGTCGAGCGACATCGTTTCCGCCGCCTCGTGGACGACGATTCCGGCGTTGTTCACGAGTACGTCTATTCCGCCGAACCGCTCGACGGTCGCTTCGACCATCGCCGCCACGTCGTCCTCGTCGGTCACGTCGCATTCGACCGCGAGGGTTTCGACGCCCGTCGTGTTAGCAAGTTCGTCCGCAACGGCTTCGCCCGACGCCGCGCTCCGATTCGCAACGACGACGTTCGCGCCGACTTCGGCCAGCGCGGTTGCGATGGCGCGGCCGATACCGCGATTGCCGCCAGTGACGATGGCCGTCCGGTCGTGCAGGTCGAACGCATCGAGTACGGTCATGGTCGTACCACCGAACGGTACCCACAAAACGGTTCGCCCCAGAATCACCGCGCCCGGTTCGGACGCTCGACCGGAGGTCATTCTCGCAAAGCATTATACCGTTTCAGCGCCTTTCGTGGGACGATGTGTCAATACTGTTCCGTTCGCGAGGAAGGCTGGACCCAACTCCTCGCCTACGACGACGTGTATCAACGCGCCGTCGGTTCCGGCGGCGACGACGAGTACGGGTTCCACGAATCGTGGGACGACCTCCGCGACCAACTCGCGTAGTCACCGTCGCGGGAACGGTCCGCTCTCGGTGAGCGCGGATTCCGTCTCTTCGTCCTCGATGAGACAGCGGTCGAGTTCGGCGGTCACCCCCGTCTCGTCGATGTCGGTCCCGATGAGAACGAGACGGGTCTCCCGCTCGTCCGGAGACCACTCCCCGAGGGGGCCACAGCGGACCGAGGGTCCGGCCTGATTCAATCCCATGGCGTTGTCGTCCCATCCGGCGATCCAACAGATGCCCTTGGTTCTGGCGAGGTTTCCGTCCCAATCGTCCAGCCACGCGTTCAACCGCTCCGGGTGGAACGGACGCTCTCGCTCGTAGACGACGGTTTCGATGCGGTCGGCGACGGATTCTCCTGCATCGTGTGCGTGCGCTCCGTGGTCGTCATGGTCGTGGTCCGCGTGGGTGTGGTCCCCATCGTGGCCGTGCTCGTCCCCACCACCGGCCAACGCGCGTTTCCAGCCCGGCGATTGGCGCGCATCGTCGAAATCGAATCGTCCCGTGTCGAGGATTTCGTCCGCGGGAACCTCCGAGTACGTCGTTCGAATCATGTCCGCGTTTGGTTGCAGTTCCCGCACGAGGGCCGCCACTTCGTTGAGGGACTCGTCGGAAACGGCGTCACACTTGTTCAGCAACAGCAGGTCGCAGAACTCGACGGTTTCGACCAAGACGTCGGTCAGCGGCCGCTGCCCGTCCGCCGCTTGGTCGCTCAACTGCCCCGTTTCCGCGTCGAACGCGTTGGCGAATCCGACCGTATCGACGACCGAGACAACGGTATCGAGTCGGTACTTCTCGGTCGGGTCGGGCGTTTCGTCGTCCATCCCGAGCAGCGTCCGCGCAAGCGGGATGGGTTCGCTCACGCCCGACGCTTCGATGAGGAGGCAGTCGAACTCGCGATCGTCGAGTCTGGAAAGGGTCGAGCGGAGGTCGTCCTGTAGCTGACAACAGATACAGCCGTTGGAGAGGTCAATTACGTCGTCGGTTTCCCCCTGTATCAGCTCGGTATCGACGTTCATCTCGCCCACGTCGTTGACCACGACCGCGACCTGTCGGTCCCCCGGGTCGCGGAGGACGTGATTTATCAGCGTCGTTTTGCCCGCCCCGAGACAGCCCGTTACCACCGTGATCGGCGTTCGGTCGTCTCCCATGGGGTTGCCTTCGGGATGCGGCATCATAGCGTTTGGTTGTGAATACGAACTGATTTTTTCGCTCGTCGAGGTCGGGCGTCCGCTTTCTTCGTCCCATCAGTAGACAGGGAGGGAACGAGAAGCGCGAATCGAACGATTGGCCCCATAAGTACTACTACCAAGTATGACTGTACAGTATGATTGTTCAATCTGACCAGCATTACCAATGGGTCATACCAACGTGGTGTGAGATGTCGAAATGACGGTCACAATCGGTCGGAGTGAAGGAAAACCAGCAAATCGACCGGCTCAGGCCTTCGCGCCCGCGACCCCGCCGCCGATGGCCGCGCCACATTCATTACAGGCGACCAAGTAGAACCGTTTCGAGGCCGCGAAGAAACCTGTCGTGGCGTCCATCTCCACGAATTCGACATCGGACTTTTCGGAGAGCTCCGCTTGACATTCGGGGCAGTGTACCATACCCCCGAATTGTGATAACTAACCTATAGCTTTTTTCTTTCAAGCACCGCCACCGGCCTTCGCACCAGCGACGCCGCTTCCGATAGTCGCACCACAGTCGGCGCAGTTCACGACGTAGAACCGTTTGGAGGCCGCGAAAAAGCCAGTCGTGGCGTCCATCTCCACGAAATCGACGTCCGACTCCGTTTCGAGGGTCGCATCGCAGTCGGGGCAGTGTACCATGACTGCACCGTTTGCGCGG
>NZ_MEIH01000259.1:0-8418 GCF_001723155.1 Haladaptatus sp. W1 | reverse complement strand
GTCGAAATGACGGTCACAATCGGTCGGAGTGAAGGAAAACCAGCAAATCGACCGGCTCAGGCCTTCGCGCCCGCGACCCCGCCGCCGATGGCCGCGCCACATTCATTACAGGCGACCAAGTAGAACCGTTTCGAGGCCGCGAAGAAACCTGTCGTGGCGTCCATCTCCACGAATTCGACATCGGACTTTTCGGAGAGCTCCGCTTGACATTCGGGGCAGTGTACCATACCCCGAATTGTGATAACTAACCTATAGCTTTTTTCTTTCAAGCACCGCCACCGGCCTTCGCACCAGCGACGCCGCTTCCGATAGTCGCACCACAGTCGGCGCAGTTCACGACGTAGAACCGTTTGGAGGCCGCGAAAAAGCCAGTCGTGGCGTCCATCTCCACGAAATCGACGTCCGACTCCGTTTCGAGGGTCGCATCGCAGTCGGGGCAGTGTACCATGACTGCACCGTTTGCGCGGAGTGTTAAATTTCCTATGGAATCGCTCATCGGCGGAAACACGACGGCTTCACCGACGTCGCCGAAAAACGGGTCGCGGTCGTTAGCTCTTCAGCGTCGCGTCAAGCGTGATGTCCGGTCCGGCGAGCGCCTTCGAAACCGGGCAGTTTTCCTTGGCGTTCTGCGCGAGGTCGTCGAACGTCTCCTCGTCGATGTCGGGAATCTCCGCCGTCAGCGTCAGGTCGATGCGCGGAATCTCGAAGCCGCCCCCGTCCGCTGGTTTGAGGTGCACGTCCGCCTCCGTCTGGAGGCTGTCCGGCGTGTAGCCCTCCTCTTCGAGGAACGCCGTCAGTTGCATCGAGAAACAGCCGGAGTGGGCCGCGCCGATGAGTTCCTCGGGGTTCGTTCCGGGTTCGTCCTCGAAGCGGGTCGGGAACCGGAACGTTCCCTCTATCTGGCCGCTCTCCGTTTCGAAGTCGCCGCTTCCGTCCTTTCCTCCTTGCCACGTCGTGTCAGCTTGTCTTGCAGGCATCGTCACGCCCGGCTACAGTCGGCAGTCGTATGGAAGTATCGGCCCCCGAAGTCCAGGTTAGCGTCAGTCGAGGGCGAGGGAAGTTATATAACTCCCCTCCGGGAAAAAACGGACGAAGAGGGCAATGACCCGCGAATCCACCACGCCCGTCAGGACGACAGCGCGGTCACTCGATATCATCGACACGCTGCGCGAACTCGACGGTGCTCGCCTCACGGAAATCGCCGCCCACCTCGACCTTCCCGACAGCACGGTGCACAACCATCTCCGAACGCTCGTGCAGCGGGGGTACGTCGTCAGGGACGGGAACACGTATCACGTGAGCCTCAGGTTTCTCGATTTCGGGGAATACGCCCGCTCCAGACGCAAGGTGTACGAAGTCGCCAGCCCCGAAATCGACGAACTGGCGTCCGAAACCGAGGAATCGGCGAACCTCCTCGTCGAGGAGGACGGCATGGGCGTGTACATCTACAACGCGCAGGGTGGAAACGCCATCCCGCTCGACACGCATCCCGGAACACGCGTCCCGCTCCACGCCACCGCGCTCGGGAAGGCCATCCTCGCGTTCCTCCCGGAGAGCAAGACCGAAGCGATTTTCGACCGCCGTGGGTTGCCCGTCCAGACGTCGAAGACGATAACCGACCGCGACGAACTCCGCGGCGAACTGGCGGCGGTCCGGGAGCGAGGCTACGCCGTCGATAACGAGGAGCGCGTCCGCGGCGTGCGCTGTCTCGCGGTCGCCATCAAGAACGAAAACGGACAGGTCATCGGGGCCATCAGCGTTTCCGGCCCGGCGAGCAGAGTCGAGGGCGACGTCCGCGACCGACTCTTGGACGGCCTCCGGCGCGCGAAGAACATCATCGAACTGAAGCTCGCACACGCGTAGCACGGGTGTCGAACATCGTCACGTAGACGGACACCTGCATGACAAGTTCTCCACCAATATTGATTTTTCACGACAATACTCAGGTGGTGTTCGGTGTCGAAGTCGGATGATTCGGTCGATATCTCGAACGGGGCATCGTAGTTCACCTTGTCTCATCAACTCTCGTTCCAATCGTAGTTCACGACGATCACGCGCCCAGGATAGCGGCTGACAATTTCGATTTTGCACGCGGCGCGTGATACTCGGGGTCGGAGGCCCTGCCCTATCCAGTGTGTCTACGACTCAAATCTGAGAACCGAATTCATCACGACACGCCTTCAAGAGTGATGTAGAGTTGTGGGAAGTATCCACACAATACATGGGAAGCGAATTCATGAACTATCAACTGGTGTGTATATCTCGCTCAACTGTGACCAACCACCTCCCTTGACGGGACCCCAACCATTATACGACCGACATGAGCACTGTTCGCTATGACTGCAGCGATGCGTCTGTCCGCCGTCGCGTGGGCGGCGAAGACTCGGCGCGAAATCCGAGACGTCGGAGCCGCCGACGGGTCGGTTCTCGTCGTTCCCGTCGGTAGTATCGAACAGCACGGCCACCACCTCCCGGTTTCGACCGACACCCTGCTGGCCGACGCGGTGGCCCATCGCGGTGCCGAACGCGCCGCGGACGACGTTCCCATCCTCGTCACGCCGCCGGTCTGGTCGGGGTTTTCGCCACATCACCTCTCGCTCGGCGGGACCATCTCGCTCGAACTCGACGACCTCCTCGATGCGCTGGCGGACGTGGCCGACACCGCGCTTGAAAACGGGTTCGACGCCCTCTGCTTCGTCAACGGTCACGGCGGCAACGCGGCCGCCATCAACAACGCCGTCAGCATCGTCGGAAAATCCCATCCCGACGTCGAAGTCACGGGGCTGACGTACTTCCAACTCGCCGAACCGTCCGTCGACGAGATTCGAGAGAGCGAAACCGGCGGCATGTCCCACGGCGGCGAGTTCGAAACCTCGCTGATGCTCCACCTTCACCCCGAACTCGTTCGGATGGAGGACGCGGACGCGGAGTACCTCGACGAACCGTACGACCGCGGTACCAAGGACCTGCTCGACGGCGGCCCGCTTGCGACGTACCGGCCGTTCGAGGAGTACTCGGACACTGGGGCCATCGGAGACCCGAAACTGGCGAACGCGGAAAAAGGCGAGGAACTCCTCGACCGATTGACCGACGAATTGGCGGACGTGTTCCGGAACGTCTCCGAACAGGCGCGCTAACGACGATACTACTCTCCGCTTTCGCGTCTCGTCCCTCCCATCATCCCGGTATGACTCTATAGTAATACTCGGCGGATCGCTGGTCACAGAAACGTAAATCGGTCGAATACAGCGGTTAGGACATCTATCACGGACCCCTCGGTTTTCCGGGAAGAGAATACTTCCTGATATTGTTGTCTAGCAGTACCAACCAGTATGAATATTTAGTACCACTGCTCAGTATTACTATCTACCGTCCGGTATCGTCACCGGCAATCGCCCGGACGGGATACCCTTCCCGGCCAGCAGTTCCGCCGCTGCGGCGAGCGACGCGGGCGTATCGTCGTACGTCGTCAGGTACGTCTCCACGTTCGGCATCGCCGAAAGATCGTATGGGTTCCGCGTTGCGACGACGATAGGGTTCGCGCCCGCCTCTTGCAGGGCTTGGACGACCGCTGCTTGGTCCGGATTCGAGGCGGCGTCGGACGTACAGACCACCGTTCTACGGGTCGAAACGGCGCGTTCCTCCGGTAGTTCCCCCGGCGCGAGGACGGTACCATCGACGGCGACGCCCGCCGCCGACAGTGCCGACGCGAACGCGCCGCCGCGGCCGGACGCCTCCTCTGCGGGCGACCCGCGGCCGCCGTCGAACTCGTAGACGGCAACGCGCTGGGAGAGCGGAAGCGCGTCGGCCGCGTCGCGGACGAGCGTGACGCCGCGTTCGGCGACTTCCCGCGCGGTGGCCCGGCACTCCGCCGCGCCGTCGTCCCATTCGTTCTCGCCGCCGACGTAGCCCGCTCCGTAGACTCGTTTGGCGCGGAGGACGCGCCGAACCGCGGCGTCGATGTGGGACTCGGCGATGCGCCCCGATTCGACCGCTTCGATAACGGCGTCGATGGCGGCGCGCTGTTTCGCCGGAGTGTGCGAGACACAGAGTTGGTCGCACCCGGCCTCGACCGCTTGCACACAGCCTTCGACGGTTCCAACCCCGTCGGCGATGGCGTCCATTTCCATGCAATCCGTGACGACCAGACCCTCGAACCCCAGTTCCTCTCGAAGGAGGTCGGTGACGACGCGCGCGGAGAGCGTCGCCGGTCGCTCCGCGTCGTCCGCGATGGTCGGAAACGCGACGTGCGTCGTCATTATCGCGCCGATACCGGCATCGATGGCGCGCCGGAACGGTTTCAGTTCCACCGCGTCGAGGCGCTCCCGGTCGTGGTCGATGACCGGCAGGTCGAGGTGGGAATCGACCGCGGTGTCGCCGTGTCCCGGAAAATGCTTCCCGCAAGCGACGACGCCCGCGTCCTGTAGCCCATCGGCGAACGCCGCGCCCAGTTCCGCGACGCGTTCCGGGCGTTCGCCGAACGACCGAACACCGATGACGGGGTTGTCGGGGTTGTTGTTCACGTCGAGGACCGGCGCGAGGTCGATATCGACGCCGAGCGCGCGCAGTTCACGCCCGACTGCTCGCCCGGCGCGGGACGCGAGTTCGGGGTCGCCCGCCGCCCCCAGCGCCATCGCGCTCGGCAGTTCGGTGCCCCACGAGAGGCGCGCGACCCGGCCGCCCTCCTGGTCGATGGACAGGAGCAAGGGGGGCTTTCCGTGGGGGACGAACCCCTGTAACGTGCGCGAGAGGGTCCGAAGCTGTCCTGGCGATTCGACGTTCCGGCTGAAGTAGATGACGCCGCCGAGGTGGCGCTCAGAGACGAGTTCTTCTATCGCCGCGGTGGGCGTCGTCCCGTCGAAGCCCGCAATGAACAACTGTCCGACCTTCTCGGGGAGCGATAGGGAC
This sequence comes from Haladaptatus sp. W1, assembly GCF_001723155.1. Taxonomy (NCBI): domain Archaea; kingdom Methanobacteriati; phylum Methanobacteriota; class Halobacteria; order Halobacteriales; family Haladaptataceae; genus Haladaptatus; species Haladaptatus sp. W1. The sequence goes on along the minus strand of NZ_MEIH01000259.1, from coordinate 3,510 downwards.
GACACATCCACCTCGAAATCCGTGTGAGTGGCGGGTGGGTTCGTCGATTCCGCCGACTCGGGTTCGGTTGTCGAACTCATCGGTATCAGTACCGCCTGTAATCGTCTCGCACTTTGAGGAATTCCGTCCGATCGTCTTCCCACCTGTCCGCGATGATTTCGGCGATTTCACGCGGTTCGGTCGACGCGTCGGCGGCGTCTATCGTCTCGCGGAGATAGCTCCCGCCCGCCAGTTTATCGACGAAGAACTCGTCGTCGTAGGCTATCCACTCGCAATCGTCGTACGTCGTGAACGCCGAGGCGAGGACCGTCAGCCCGACCGTCACGGGGTCGATGGCGTCCCGGTCGAGGACGTGTATCTGGACGCCCGTCACGTTCTCGCGCTCGTGTTTGGAGAACGTCGGCGAGAAGTACGCCGGGCGGAAGGCGACGCCCTCCAACCCTTGGTTCGAAAGCTCAGTCGCCCAGTCGTCCGCATCTATCCACGGCGCGCCGACGAGTTCGAACGGCTTCGTCGTCCCGCGCCCCTCCGAGAGGTTCGTGCCCTCGAAAAAGCACATGCCGGGGTATAACGTGGCCGTTCCCGGAGTCGGCATGTTCGGCGATGGGTACACCCACGGCAGGCCGGTATCGGAAAACCAATCGGAACGCGACCAGCCGCGCATCTCCACGACCTCCACGTCCGCGCCCACGTCGAACTCGCCGTTGAAGTAGGTCGCCAGTTCGCCGACGGTCATCCCGTGGACGATGGGAAGTTCGTACCCACCCACGAACGAAGCCACCTCGTCGTCGATTCGGTTGCCCGCGACGGATAGCGGCGAGATGGGATTCGGCCGGTCGAGGACGACCATCCGCTTTCCGGCCTCCGCGACCCCTTTCAGCGCGTAGCCTAGCGTGTAGATGAGCGTGTAAAACCGACATCCGACGTCCTGCATATCGTAGACGATGGTGTCGATGTCGTCCATCATCCCGGGGGTTAGCTGTTTCTGTTCCCCGTAGAGGCTCTTCACCGGAAGACCGGTGCGCTCGTCGATGCTATCCTCGACCTTCACGCCCGCTTGTGCGTCACCCCGAATCCCGTGTTCGGGTCCGAACAGCTTCCGGAGGTCGAACTCCTCGCGGGCATCGAGGAGGTCTATCGTGGTGGTGAGGTTGCTGTCGGTTCCCGACGGGTTCGTGATGAGTCCCAATCGTTCGCCATCGACCGTCTCGAAGCGGTCGTTCAACAACCGTTCTACGCCGAGTGTTACCATATCTTCGGCAATGCAGTAACTCCTTAAAAAACCCCGTGTGCGAGAGGGAAGGTATCAATATAATTACGTTGGGAAGGCGCGATTTTAGTGCCACTTCTTCCTCTGCTCGCTCCCTCGTTCATCCATTCGATGACCCACTCACTTACCGAGTGGCGCGGCGGCCACGTCGAACCAGTCGAGGTGGTCCTCGGTCAACAGCGCGTGGTTGTAGACGCGAAGTTCGTCGCCGAGGTCGCCGACGTCGGTCACGAATCGCCGCCACTCCGCTTCCGAACCGATGACGGCGGGGTCGAGGGTGAGGCCGACGTCGACCGGTAACTCGACCGCCTCCCGATACCCCTGCACGCGACGGCGAGCGAGATCGCGGTCGTCGGTGTAACAGAGCACGACGATGCGGTCCAGATGAGCGCGAACGCGGTCGAGGACGACGCCCGCGGGCCATCCGTCGTTCGGGTCGCGCCCGAGGCCGTCCGACGCCGAGTAGGTTAGCTCCATGTCGCCGCTGGCCGCCACGATGCGTTCGAGGAACGAGTCGATGACCGACGCGCGGAAATCGAAGAGGTCGGCGAGAACGGGATACTCCTCCGCGAGTCGGGAGAGCGATTCGATTTGGGGAGTCGGCGTTCGAAGCACGTCGCGGGCGAGCGACTGGACGACCTCACGGGCGCGTTCGAAATCCACCTCGTGGCTCGCCGCCCGCGTTCGGCAGGCCGAACAGAAACACTGCGAGAGGAGGAGTTCTTCCGGCTTGCCGCAGACGACGTGGTTTTTCGAGTGGCCGAACGTGGCACCGTGGCCGTGGAAGGCGTTCGGAAAGCCGAGCGATTCGAGGTTGATGGCGGCGATGTCGTAGTCGGCGAGCGAGCGCACGACGCCCTCGAAGTAGTCGTGAACCTCGGGATGGGATGGACAGAACGCGTGGTCGTGGGGGTCGCCGAAGGCGCTTTCGACGCGATACTCCGGGTTCGACGCGCCGAGGTTCGTGTTGTGGAAACAGACCAACCACGCTGTCACGTCGATATCCGCCTCGGTCAACCGCTCGACGACCTCGCCGAACGGGTCGGGATGGCCGTCGATTTCGTTCACTGGCGGGTCGATGGGCGTATCAGCGAACGACTCCGGGTCGGGGCGAAAGTAGCACCCGCCTTCGTACGATTCGAACAGACCGTCGGAAGAACGCGGTTCGAGGGTTCTGATAGAGTGATAGTGTGCGGCGACGGTGACGCTCGTCACGCCCAGTTCGGCGAGTTCGCGTCTCGTCGTCTCGGGCGGCTGCGAGAGTAAACGCCACGGATAGCTCCAGACTGCGACCATACCAGCCAACGTTGGCGCCGTGTAATAAATATTCCCCGGCCGCGGCGCGAACGGGACATCGAATCAGTCGAAACGCCCGGCGGCGACCATCGCGTGAAACCGCTCGCGGAAGCGGATGAGACCGGTGTCCTTTCCGTCGTACACCTGATTCGTGAGCAGGACGGCGAACCGGTCGCGGGCGTGGTCGAGCCACAGCGAGGTGCCGGTGTAACCCGTATGTCCGAGTCCGACGCGCGACCAGTTCGGCGCGGGGTACGTCCCGTCGGCGAGTCGCCACCCGAGGCTGTGGCGGGTATCGAGGTCCGGCACCCAGTCGTCCTGCAACCGCTCGACGGTGCCCGGAGAGAGCAGCGTTCCGTCCGCGGCGAGGTACGCCCGCGCGAACGCCGCGAGGTCGTCGACCGTCGTGAACAGACCCGCATTCCCGCTCTGGCCGTTCATGGCCCAGCCGAGCGGGTCGTGGACTGCTCCGCGGAGGATGCGGTCGCGGTACTCGTGGTCGTAGGTCGCGGCGACGTTCGAGACGTCTTCCAACGGCCCGAGTCGGGAGGTTTCCATCCCGGCGGGACCGAACACGTGCCGCTCCGCGAGTTCGCCGAGCGAGCGGTCGGTCGCGCCCCTGAGCGCCTCGGCCAGATGGACGAAGTTGAGACAACTGTACTCGTTTCGACTGCCGGGTTCGGCTTCGAGAATCGACCGGTTTCGAAGGCCCGCCAGCACGTCGTTCGGTGACTCCCACGATTCCGCGAACGAGTACGGCTGAAAGCCGGAACTGTGGGTCAGCAGTTCGAGCAGGCGAACGTCGCCGCGCCGATAGCCGTCGAGGGACGGGACGTGGCGTCGGAGTTCGTCCGACAGGGTGATGACGCCCGATTCAACGAGCGAGAGCGCCGTCGTCGCCGTCACGACCGGTTTCGTCAGTGACGCGCCGTCGAAAATCGTCT
>NZ_MEIH01000258.1:0-16380 GCF_001723155.1 Haladaptatus sp. W1 | reverse complement strand
CGTCTTACCGACGATTTCGATGACCTCGGCGGAGGTGGAGTCCTCCTGTCCGGTCTCTTCAGCACTCATCGTGAGTCACCTCACCGAAGTTCCTCGACCTTCGAGGCGATGTCGTCCACGTCGTCGCTGGCTTCGCCAGCGTCAACGATGGCGGCGGCGGCGCTGCCGACTTCGAGTCCGGCCGCGTGACCGACGTCGTCCTGCGTCTCGACGAAGATGAAGGGGATGCCCTTCTCGTCGGAGAGTTCGGGCAGGTGCATGACGATCTCCTCGGGCGTAACGTCTTCCGCGACGTAGATGAGGTCGGCGTTGCCGCGCTCGACAGCCTTGGTCGTCTCGTTCGTTCCTTTCTTTACGCTTCCTGTGTCCCGTGCGACTTCGAGCGCGTCGAGCGCTCGGTCCTGCAGGTCGGCTGGGACGTCGTAGTTGACGTATACTGGCATAGGTTGTTCACCTCCCTACGCGCTGGCTCAGGCTCCCCTGCCGGATGAGTCCTGTACGGCTAGGAGCATCATCAACCCCGCGTAGGTTGTACACTCCAGTAGAGTGTGCCCCCATAAAAACGCTTTCAAATCCACGACGGAGTGGTACGGTGGCGCACACGCTCCTATCCCCCGATTTCGGCCGATTATTCACGACACTCGGAATCGGCGTCCCACTCGTCGCGGAAGTCCGTAAAACAGCGTGTCGTGGTACGCTCCCCGCGAGAAGATGTGCTCTCGACGTCGGCCTTCGCGCTCGACCGCGAGCGACATTCGAAGCGGAAAACTGGACCGGGTATACCGATTCCGAGGGGGACGGATGACAAAACATTTTCAGTTCATCCGCGAACGGGACAAAATCCCGTCAAAAACGTTTCCGACGAATCCGAACACCCGTTTTGTGGCTCCAACACGTACACGCGTTCATGAGTGGGGGGACAGCAATGCGTACAGAGACGGCGAGCGAGGAACAGGACCATCACCTTCCGGCACCCGAGGACTGGCCGAAGGGGTTCGGCGAGGCGTCGTGGTGGCCCTTCGTCTCCGCGGTGGGCGTCGTCGGACTGTACGTCGGTGCGGGACTCTACGTGTTGAGCCACGGCGGAAACTCCTACGTGCCACAAATCGCCAGCCCAGCCGTCTTCGTCCTCGGGACGGTCGTGTTCCTCGTCGGGTTGTACGGCTGGTTGTACCACGGCTTCGTGGACCACTACTGGTACCGTGAGGGCGGCGGGCAGACGAAGCTCCGGTGGGCAATGACGCTCTTTTTGGGGACCGAAGTGGCGACCTTCGGGGCGGGGTTCGTCTACTACTTCTTCATCCGCGTCGGAACGTGGCCGCCGACCGGCCAGACCATCCCCGACGTGATGAGTTCCCTCGTCCTCATCAACACGCTCATCCTCATCGCAAGCAGTTTCACGCTCCACTACTCGCACATGTCGCTCCTGCGCGGGAAACGGAACCGGTTCATCACCTTCCTCGCGCTGACGATTCTGTTGGCGTTCGTCTTCCTCGGCGGCCAGATTTACGAGTACAACCTGTTCATCGCACACGAAGGGTTCACTCTCACCTCGGGCGTGTTCGGAAGCGCCTTCTTCGGCCTGACCGGGTTGCACGGTCTCCACGTCTCGCTCGGCATCGTCCTCATGTGCATCCTGTTCGTCAGGGCGGCGTACGGACAGTTCTCGTCGGAGCGGGACACCTCCGTCACCACCGTCACGATGTACTGGCACTTCGTGGACGCGGTGTGGATATTCCTCGTCGTCTCGCTCTACGCTGGTGCGACGCTTTCCGGCTGACCACCACACTATGACACCCATTGACAATGGCCAAAAGGCATATACTGAAGGCACCTGTTCGCTTATTTGGCGAGGTCCCCGCGCTAAATGCGAGCGGGTTGACGCCATCACGTAACCCCACCTCGCCCGACTCCTGACTGTTCTACACCGAAAAGAAACATCCTTGCGGCGGACCGACCAACCAAGGGTGTGAACGTCTCGTCTCTGGCGACATCGCTCCGTGAAGAAGCTCGACGGACGAACGAGCGTCGCCTCCTCGTCCTCGCGGGAAACCGCGACGAGGGGTACGAACTCGCTCGGAACGTCCTCTCCGCCGCGGGAATCCCCGAGAAAGCGACCGCGCAAGTCGGCCCGCAACGCATCGTGGACTGTGAGCGGGTGAGCCAGCGCCAGGCGGGGGAACTTCTCGGGACGACCCACCAAGGGGTCGTCTTCGACGCCCACGACGAACTCCGCCCGAACGCGCTGGGCCGGGTCGTCGGCGCGGTGGACGGCGGCGGTCTGTTCGTCCTCCTCACGCCGCCGCTCGACGCGTGGCCGACCCGCCGTGACGACTTCGACGCGACCCTTGCGGTCCCCCCGTTCGGGGTCGAGGACGTGACCGGCAACTTCCGACGGCGGTTCGTCTCCCTCCTCCGCGACCACCGCGGCATCGCCATCGTGAACGCGGATTCGGAGACCGTCGAGGACGACGGCCTGACACACCCCGCACCACGGCTGGCAGACACCGACCACGAAGCGCGCAATCACGAAGGAGCACCGGAAAACGCGGCACTGGACGAGTTTCCGCACGCCGCCGCCGACGCCTGTCTGACCGACGACCAACTGTCGGCGGTCAGCGCGTTCGAGGCGCTCCGCGAACCGAACACCGCGGTCGTCGCCGAGGCCGACAGGGGCCGCGGAAAGTCGAGCGCCGCCGGAATCGCCGCCGCGTGTTTCGCCGCCGACGGCGATGACGTCCTCGTGACGGCGCGAAGCTACCGGAGCGCCCGCGAGGTGTTCGTCCGCGCCGCCGCACTCCTCGATTCGATGGGCGAACTGGCCGACACCGACCACGACCCGCCGACGCGGATTACGGCGAACTCGGGTGGAACGGTTCGGTTCGAGAAACCGACCGAAGCGGTGTCCGCGGACGCCGACGTCGTGTTCGTGGACGAGGCCGCGGCCCTTCCGGTGCGCATGCTGGAGCGGTTTCTTCGCTTTTCGCGCGTCGCGTTCACGACGACGATTCACGGCTACGAGGGTGCCGGGCGGGGCTTCTCGGTGCGGTTCCGCGACCGACTCGACGAGGGCGACCACGACGTGACCGACGTGACGCTGGCCGAACCCATCCGATACGCGCCGGGCGACCCAATCGAGGTCTGGGCGTTTCGCGCGCTCGCGCTCGACGCCCGGCCCGCGGTGGACCCGCTCGTGACCGACGCGACGCCCGACGGAACCGAGTACCGGGCGCTCGACGCGGACGACCTGCTCGCCGACGAGAACCTTCTCCGCGAGACGTTCGGCCTCCTCGTGTTGGCGCACTACCGAACCGAACCGGCGGATCTCGCCCGACTGCTCGACGCCCCGAACGTCGCGGTGCGGGCGCTCCGCTGGAACGGCCACGTCGTCAGCGTCGCCCTCCTGGCGCGGGAGGGAGACCTCCCCGCCGACGTGCGCGAACACATGTACGACGGCGGGCGCGTGAAGGGCAACATGCTCCCCGACGTGCTGACCACACAACTCCGGGATTTCGACGCCGGAATCCCGGTCGGGATGCGAATCATGCGCATCGCCACCCACCACGCCGTTCGTTCGTCGGGGCTGGGGTCGCGCCTGCTCGCCGAGATTCGCCGGGAGTGTTCCGACCTCGACTGGCTCGGGACGGGGTTCGGCGCGACGCCCGAACTGCTCCGATTCTGGCGGGAGAACGGCTACCGGACGGTGCAACTCTCCACGACGCGCAACGACGCCAGCGGCGAGTACTCCGCGCTCATGTTCGACCCGATTTCGCCGTCCGGAAACGACCTGTACGAGCGCCACGCCCGACGGTTCGCGGCGCGAATCGCCTCGGTGCTCTCGGACGCGCTCGCGGACATGGACTCCGACGTAGTACGGGAATCCCTTCGGGCGACGGACGCGGACGTGGAGACGTCGCTCACCGACTGGGAGTGGCGACTGGTCGCCGCCAGCGCCTACGGGCCGGGACAGTTCGACCACGGCCCCTCCCCGTTCCGACGGTTGGTTGTCAAACAACTCGTCGACCCCACGGACCCGGACGCGCTGTCCCAACGACAGGAACGCCTGCTGGTTCGAAAAGTCCTCCAAGCTCACCGCTGGCCCGCGGTCGCCGACGAACTCGGTTTTCACTCCGCTGGCGAAGCGATGCGCGCGTTGGGTGCGGCGTTTCAACCGCTCGTGGACGCGTACGGAACCGACGCCGCGATGGAGGAGAAACGGCGCTACTCGGATTAATCCTGCCGGTCGTCGAGGATTTCGTCCGGCCCGGTCGTGAGGATGTGACGGCTCACCGTCCGGTGCGCCCGTCGCAGTCGTTTCGATAACGCCTGCTGGCTGATGTCGAGCTGTTCGGCGAGTTCGCTCAGGTTCGTCTTCCTCGGCACCTCGAAGTAGCCCGCGTCGAGTGCGGCATTCAACGCCACGCGCTGTTTCGCCGTGAGGAGAAACTGCCCGTCGACGGTCGGCGTCTCGGGCGTGTGCAACCGCTTCAGTTCGACCGTCACGTCGTGATGCGTCAGGTCGGCTTGAAGCTTCGAGATGTGGTCGCGGTGTTCGAATCGCATCTGAAAATCCCACCCCTCCTTCGCGGCGGTTCCGGTGAGGATGACGGGGTCGCTTTCCAGTACGTCCTCGACGGTCGTTTTCGTCTCGTCGGACCACTCGACGCGATAGAGCGACCCGTACGGGATTTCAGTGAGTTTCGTCACCACAACCGTCGTCGGGTCGGCACGAAGTTCCTCCTTGACTGCCGCCGCCGTCCCGCCACACACCCAGATGTAGGGAAGAATACGGTCCGCGGGATGTGCGACCATGCGCTCGATTTCGACGGCCATGTTCGGAATCGCGTCGAAGGCGTCGGAGAGCGCGAACTGCTCGGTGGGTATCGTAAATTCGGCGATGACGCTCATTTCCTCACTGGCCTCCATTTTCCGTAACGAACACGCTCATCGAGAGGTCGCCTCGATGAGAATGCGGCCGTTACTAAGAACGACTACTTCGCACTCACAATAGGTAAATGTAACCCGTCCCGTGTTTCTCGCGCGTCCACTCCAACTGTCCGCGAACAACTCGTCGAGCGCGTCGGTATCGACCGTCTCGTAGAGCGGTGGCATGTCGTTCGTTCGAGCGTTCGTCACCGCTGCCGTCGCGGTGATGATTCCCTCGGTAATAGTCTCGTCGGGGGCGATGTCGTACGTAAAATCGGCACCCTCCTCCAGTTCGGCAACATCCATAGCGAAATGAGTTTCGCAGCCGCCCTCAAATGCGGGGTTATTCTTGAAACCCTTTTATAAAACTCGTTTCGATATGTCCAAAAAGACCATCGCTACGACCATGTGGTTTCAACGCGTAGCGATTCCCGATGGAATGTGCCGAAAACGACTGTGAAAACGAGGGGGCAGTTCGACTGCACATCCCGTGGGCCGAAAACCGCGTCGTCTGCACGAGTCACGCGAGGGTGCTGGCGCGACAGGATGGCGTGGTCGCCGAACCGCTAGAGGGTGTGGACTGGGAATAGGAAAAACGACGTTCGTGTGACCATATTCGAAAGATAGCCGTCGTCTATGATCGCTCGACAAAGAGTCCATGAACACTGTTTGAATTACGGCCAGTCGTCCGGCAACGCGTCCTCGTGTTCGCCCATTAGTTCGAGGAGGGGCAGAATTTCCTCGAATCGGGGGCCGCGCGTGATGATGTCCGTCTCGCGGTCCCAATCGATGACCCCGGTGGCGTCGAGTTTCGGGAGATGGACGTGATAGAGTTCCTGCTTGAACAGGTCAAGGTCATCGCCGTCGTCGGCAACGGTTTTCGACGCGACCTCATCGCGTTCACGTGGGTTCGCTTCTGAGAGTACTACGAGGAGGCGTCGCCTGTGTTGGTGACCGAGTACATCCAGCATCTCGCTGAGCGAAATATCCCGTTTTGGAGAGTCTAACATTAATCCTGGCTCCGTGTTGCAGAACGCGACACGTCATGATGCATTCCGCGGAGACGATGCGAAGAGAAGTGGGTGATCTTCACGGCAATTCCCTTTTTCAAGCGACTCCAGATGGAGTTGATTCCATCTGGAGTCGAATACAGGGTGCGTGTAATATTTTGTGATTATACGGACATTCCGGGCACGTATATGCCTGCCGACGAAGATGAATTTTTGCAACAAAACGGTGGGACTACCTATTCGTGGGCAAAGTAGGTCACCGTCTCGGCGTCTTCCTCGCTGTCTCGCGCCACGCTATCCACTCGCGCGAACCCGACGCGCTCGAACTGCACGATGTCGTCCACGTCCATTTCGGCGAAGTCCGGTTCCGCGACGCCTTCCACGTCGCCGTCCATGGTTCGCATGCGGACCGGGACGGTTCCCTCGGCGGGCACCCAGTGGATTACGTCCACGCCTTCGTCGCGGACGGCGCTGATGTCGTCGCCCGTGTACTGGAGTGCATCGCGGGTGTGCTCGAAGCACCCGAGTCCCTTCAACCACACGCGCTCGCCGTGGTCCGGGATGTCGTCGGCTTCGATGCGCACGGCCTCGCCTGCCGGGATGTGGCGCGTGCCTCTATCCTCGTGGTCGGGATGGACGGGCGGTTCCGCCGCCTCGGGGTAGTCGCCGATGAGCGGGTATTCGACTCCCCCACGGACGAAGAAGAAGCGCGGCGATTCGTCGTCCACCAACTCGCGGTTGTTGGCGTAGATGGTGCTCATGGCCAAATCGACGTTGCTCGTGGACGTTCCGAGGCCGACCATCGCCTCGCGGATGGCTTCGCCGCGGATGCCGCGGCGACGGACGCTCTGGAGGGTGGGTGCACGCGGGTCGTCCCAGCCGTCGAGTTCGCCCTTCTCGATGAGTTCCTTGATGGTCGAAGTGGACATCTTCACGTCGTACTCGTCCACCTGCACGTGGCCCCAGTGGATGGTCTCGGGATACTCCCAGTCGAAGTAGTCGTAGACGAACTGCTGGCGCTTCGCGGAGTCCTGCAGGTCGATGCCGCGGATGATGTGGGTCATGCCCGTCAGGTGGTCGTCCACGCCGGACTGGAAGTCGAGCATGGGCCAACAGCGGTAGTCGGCCGCTTCAGGACGCGGATGGGGCGTGTCGATGATGCGGAACGCCACCCAGTCGCGCAGAGCGGGATTCTTGTGCTCGATGTCCGTCTTCACGCGGAGCACCATCTCGCCGGACGAATACTCCCCTTCGATCATGTCCTCGAACTCGGCCAACGTCGTCTCTACGTCCTTGTCGCGGTGCGGGCACGCCTTTGCGTCGTTTTTGAGGTTCGAGAACTCCTCGCCGGAACAGGAGCAGGTGTACGCGCCGCCCTTCTCGATGAGGTCGCGGGCGTGGTCGTAGTAGATTTCGAGGCGGTCGCTGGCTTTGATAACCTCGTCCGGTTCGAAGCCGAGGTAGTCGATGTCCTCCAAAATCGCGTCGTAGGCGTCCATGTCCGGGCGTTTCGTTTCCGGGTCGGTGTCGTCGAAGCGGACCAGCATCTCGCCGTCGTAGAGGTCCTTGTACGTACCGATGACCGCGGGCATTCGCCCGTGTCCGATGTGCCACGGGCCGTTGGGGTTCGGCGCACAGCGCATCCGAATCTCGTCGTACTCCTCGGCGTTGGGCAGGTCGGGGAGCACCTGGTCGTCTTCCTCGTCCTCCGCGTCGAGTTCTTCGACGAGTTCGGCGTCGAGTTCTTCGAGGCGAGCGCGTCGTCCCTCGGCGTCCAACTGGTTCACCTGCGCGACGACCTTTCCGGCGATACCCGGCACTTCGCCGCCGTGTTCGCGGAAGTCGGGATTCTCTCCCATCAGCGACCCCATGATGGCACCGACGTCCGCGTCACTGTCGTGTTTCAACGCGTTGAACAGCGCGTGTTTCTCCGCCTCCGTCTCGATTCGCGTCCGCAACTCGTCGTCCATTATCGAACGATTTGGGGGTCAGGGTGAAAAATCTCGCTTTTCGGTGCAGGACCGTCCCCCCGTGTTTCGGTCCGCACGTAGTACCCTCACGACACGAGAGATAACACAAACCAGAGGTTTGAAAAACGGTATCGACGGTTGGTGACAATCAGAACTAGTTGGAATAATATAATAAACAACTGTTTGGAGAATATTCGATAAATAGTACAAAAATCACCGAGAACAGTCAGGATTTGTTGAATGTTTGTGCGTTCCTACTTCGCGTACCTCCCGATGAATCGCCCCGTGTTCGGAACGAGGTCATAGAGAACGCGAGCCGTTCGTCTTCTGTTTTCGAGCTGGTGATAACTTACGTATCCGACGTTCGTAGCGCGAAATGTGTTGAAACACGAACAACGTGAACTGGGTCAACGATTGGGCGGTTTGAAATACGAACCGGGCGCAGTGGATTTCCGAGCGGTCGAACACCGCTCGTGGAGAAACCAATGACACGAACACTACGAACGCTGTTGACGCTCGCGGTCGTGGCGACGATGATCGCTAGCGTCGGAATCGGCTCCGTCGCAGCGACCAACGACCATCCCGGATGCAACACCCATTCGAAGGACAAGAATCCGAACTGCGGGAATCACGGAGACAAGAAAACGACCGACAACAGTCAGCGAATAACCGACGGCGACGACAGTAACAGCGTCGACGACACGCACGTCGTCATCGCGGGCAACGGCAACGGCCCCGGAGACGATACGGTGTCGGACAACGGTATCGACCAAGACAACACCAACGCGAACGCCGGTGACGACGTGAACGTCGACTCGTAAACGAACTCGTTCGCGGTCTATCGAGAGCAGTTTCCGCGGCCATTTTTCGTCGGGCAAAACGACACCCGAGAGCCAGTCTGACTGACATCTAATGGATTCAAGAAATGGAGGACGGGCTCCGCCGGACGCCTCAGTAACCGCGTTCGATGAGGTAGTCGGCTATCTGTTCGAGCAGATAGCGCGACTCGTTGTCCGGCAGGACGTTCAGGTGGTCCTTGCCGCGTTGGACGAGTTCCTGTGCTTTCTCCGTGGCGTACTCGATGCTTCCGGCCGCTTCGAGACGCTGGACTGCCTCGTCGATTTCCGCTTCCGTCACGTCGCCGACGTCATCGGTTTCGACCAACGAATCCACGTCCACGCCCTGACTGCGGGCGTGAAGCGTGATGATGGTCTGTTTGTTCTCCACGAGGTCGCTACCTCGCTGTTTACCGAGTTTGTCGCTCGGTACGGTCAAATCGAGCACGTCGTCCTGAATCTGGAACGCCCGTCCGACGTCGATACCGTAGCGGTACAGCGCTTCCGTCGTCTCCTCGTCCGCACCGAGGAGGACGGCCGGAACCTTCGCCGCCGCACCGTAGAGGACCGCCGTCTTGTTCTCGATCATTTCGAGATACTCGTCCGGGAGGACGTCGGGACGCTCCTCGAAGGCGACGTCGAGCGCTTGGCCTTCACAGATTTTCGTACAGGTGGATGCGAGTACGTCGAGCGCGGTGACACAGCGGTCGGGCGTGGCGTCCGTCTCCAGCATGATTTCGAACGCCTTGGAATACAGCGTGTCACCGGCCAGAATCGCCGTTTCCGTGTCGTAGGCACGATGAACCGACGGAACGCCACGACGGAGGTCGTCGTCGTCCATGATGTCGTCGTGGATGAGCGTGAAGGATTGGATGACTTCGATGCTCACCGCGGCGGCCATCACGTCCAGTTCGGTTCCGTCGAGCGCCGGGAACTTCCGGTACGCTTCCGACATCGGTTCGACGTCGGCCAGCGCGTCCGCGACGAGCAGGAGGACCGTCGGTCGAAGGCGCTTCCCGCCCGCGTCGAGCAGGTAGCGGGACGCCTCGTAGAGACGCTCCGGTTCGACTATCGGGAGTTCCTCCTCGATGGCCGCGTTGACGAGTTCGCGGCGCTGCTCGACCGTCTGCATGACGAGTTCTTCACGTGATTCCGTACTCGCGTCAGTCATATCACTCCACCAGTTGGATGAGGTTGCCGTTACGTGTTACGTGAAGGTCCTTGCCGAGTCGGTAGCCTTGCGATTCACAGAGGTCGACGTACGGCGCGAAGCCTTTCATGTCCTGGTGGGCAGGAATGACGTTCTGGGGTTGCAGTGCGTCGAGCATCTGGTAGTGACCTTCCTCGCGGAGGTGGCCCGAAACGTGCACGTCGTCGTAAATCCGTGCGCCCTGCATCTTCAGGAGTCGCTCGGACTGGTAGCGCTGGCCTTCGTTCGTCGGTTCCGGGATGACGCGGGCCGAGAAGACGACCTTGTCACCGCTGTCCAACTGGTACGGCGTCTCGCCGCGACCCATGCGCGTCAGCATCGCGCGCGGTTCGCCTTGGTGACCGGTCACGATGGGGAGGTAGTTCTCCTTGCCTTCCTTCATGATGCGCTTGAACGTCCGGTCGACGGACTTTCGGTGGCCGAACATGCCGAGTTCCTCGGGGAAGTCGACGAAGTTCAGGCGTTCCGCGGTGCCCGAATACTTCTCCATCGAGCGGCCGAGCAGGACGGGCGTCCGTCCGATGTCCTCGGCGAACTCGACGAGGCTCTTGACGCGGGCGATGTGGCTGGAGAACGTCGTCGCCACGATACCGCCGTCGTAGTCTTCGATGCTGTACAGTACGTCTTTCAGGTGGCGGCGAGCGACCGACTCGCTCGGCGTGCGACCCTTGCGACCCGCGTTCGTACAGTCCTCGATGTAGGCGAGGACGCCGTTGCCCTCGCGCCCGATTTCGCGGAAGCGCTTCATGTCGATGGGGTCGCCGAGGACCGGCGTGTGGTCCATGCGCTTGTCGAGGCCGTAGACGATGGCACCCTCGGGGGTGTGAACCACCGGGTTGATGGCGTCGATGATGGAGTGAGTGACGTTGACGAATTCGAGTTCGACGTCGTCGCTCAGCTGCATCGTCTCGCCGGCTTCCATCTTGATGAGGTCGTTTTCGACCCCGAACTTCTCCTCGCCCTGAATCTGCTGTTTCACCAGTTCGATGGTGAACGGGGACGCGACGATGGGCGCGTTGTACCGGTGGGCCAGTTTGCTGATGGCACCGATGTGGTCCAGGTGACCGTGTGTCGGAACGATGGCCTTCACGTCGCCCTCCAAATCGGACATCACGCGGTCGTCCGGAATTGCGCCCATGTCGATGAGGTCGAGGCTGTGGAGTTTCTCTGTCTCGACGTTATCGTGGAGCAGCACCTTCGACAGGTTCAGCCCCATGTCGAAGATAACCACGTCGTCGCCTGCGCGAACGGCAGTCATCTGCCGCCCAACTTCTTCGTAGCCGCCAATTGTTGCAATTTCGATTTCCATAGTTTGCTTTCCTCAAGCATTGAAACGCCACGCGGCGTGGCGATTGCGTTGCTCACTGAAATACTCGCGGGGCCGCGAGCGTCAGACCCCGGCGTCTTACAGCACGTCGGTCTGGCACTCGCGCGCGGCGGGACCGCACACCCGCGAGTTGCCCAGTCTGCAAGCATCTACGCCCCGGGGTAATAAAAACTGCCGGGATTGTGTTCTCTGGGAGCTAGTCTCAGGAGAGAAATCGATTGGTTCCGAAGATGCTTCTGTTTCAGAAAGTGTATTCTGTCGAGAAAAACTCTCGTGTGTTCGAGTTTTTAAATAGCAGAAAATTGTCTTTATCCTCGCCGCGCTGTACGGTGGGCGTCGCCGCGGTCCTCGTTACGGGAGTCCTGTACGGGAGCGGACGGGTGTCCGTGCGGGCCGCCGAAGTTGGACTCGTAGTTGGTGCGTTGCTCGTCGCCCTCTTCGGAGTTCGGTTGTTCGGCGTGTGACGGCTCCTTTCCCGGGTCGTGTTTCGGGGACAGCACGGTGATTCGGCGGAGAGTGAGTCGATGGTGAGTAGTCGTTCTTCCTGTCGGAGCAACTTGGGAACCCCCCAATTCCAATATGTATCTGATTATTATAATATTATCTCAGATTAAATAATTTAGTTAAGTGTAGAAATAATTATGTGGGTAGAGTTAACAGAAAACATCGGATGAAATTAAAAGCGGTGCTGTTGAGTTTACTAGTCGTACTGTCCACGTCGGCCGTCTGGGTCGGCGGTGCCGTCGCAACGCAACCGAACACGACCGACACGCTTCAACCGACCGTCTTCGAACCGAAGACGACCGTGAACAACTCCACGAACGGCGACGGCCTCCAGAAGGCCGAACCGTCACAGGAGTCGCTCGACAAACCCGTCGATTTCGACTCGGCCCCCTCGCCGTTCACGACGACTGACGAGGGTAGTGCGGCGTCCGGTGGGATGTCCATCCTCGCCCAGGACTCCTCGTCAATCGTCATGGACCCGTCCGACGACGAGACGGACCCGGACGTCATCGGAACGACGAAGCAGTACCTCGGCTCCGACAACGACAGCTACTACTTCAAGAACTTCACGCTGCTGTCCATCGGTGACCACGTCGAGATATGGGTCGCTCGTGACCTCGCGTGGCCCGAGAACGACTCGCGGACCGACCCGACCATCTCGGAGCAACAGGCCGAAGCGCTCCGCACGCAGTTCGAAGAGAACATGTACGAGACCGAATCGGACGTGTTCGGCACCCCCGACGCCCGCAACGGAACGGAGGGTCTGTTGGAGGAACTCGGTGCCGTCCCCGACGACTACTACCACACCGAAAACGGGTCCGGGAAGACCGTCCTGCTGGTGGACAACGTCCGCGACGAGAACTACTACAACGCGTCGTACCCCATCTACACGGCCGGGTTTTACTCGCCGACCATCCAGAAATACACCGACCGTAACGTCGTCACGCTCGACGCCAAAGGCTGGAACGAGGTCAACGAGACGAACGACGAGGTAGGGTACGAGGGAACGCTGGCGCACGAGTACCAACACCTCGTCCACAACGACCTCGACGGCGACGAGACGACGTGGGTGAACGAAGGCATGTCCGACTACGCCGAGGTCGTCACCGGCTACGGCGTCTCGGAGGGGCACGTCCAAGCGTACGAGGAGATGCCCTCGAACTCCCTGACCAACTGGGAGGACCAAGGTTCCATCAACGTCCTCTCGGACTACGGCATCGCGTTCAACTTCCAGATGTACCTGAGCGACAGGTACGGAACCGACTTCATCAGTAACCTCGCACACGAGAAGGCGAACGGCATCGAGGGCGTCGAGAAGACCCTGGACGAAACCGGTGCGAACACGGACTTCTACGGCCTGTATCAGGACTTCTCGACCGCCGCGGTGCTCGATTCGTCCGAGCGCCGCGTTCGGGACGAGTACGACATCGACGGCCTCGATTTGAACCTCAACACGTCGAACGACGTCGGCACCGCGGGTGCGTGGGGGACCAACTACAAGGAGGTCGATACGTCGGATAAAGGTCCGATAACGGACGTGACGCTCTCGGGAACCGACTACATCGGCACCCAGTGGCAGACCGCGACCGACCCGGTCACCGGCGAGGGACAAGTGCTGTACTCCGGGTCCGGAACCCTCCTCGACCGGTTCGCCATCACGAGCGCCGACCTCTCGAACGGCGATTCGACGCTGTCGTTCGAGACGTACTACGACATCGAGGAGAACTGGGATTACGGCTTCGTGCAGGTCTCGACCGACGGCGGCGAGACGTGGGAGAGCCTCGAATCGAACCGCACCGACGACTCGCCGAACCCGGACGCGCATCCGACCATCAAGGAGAACGCGCCGGGATACACCGGCACCACCGGCGGCGAGTGGGTCGAACAGTCGTTCGACCTCTCCGAGTACGAAGGCGAGGGCGAGGTTCTCATCGCGTTCCGCTACGCGACGGACTGGGCGACCACCCAACCCGGAATGTACGTCCGTAACGTCCAGGTCGGTGGCGAGAGCGTCCCGACCGACGCGACGGATTCGTTCATGAGCCTCCGCGAAGCGACCGGCGATAAAATCGGGTACCAGTTCACCTTCATCGGCATCAAGGAGAACGGCAAAGCGAAGGTCAAACAGCTCGATATGCGGACCTTCTCGGACGACGAGGAGCAGGAACTCCACCACTTCCTCCGCAACGGCAACTTCGAGAAAGTCATCGCCTCATCGACGTGGGCGGCCCACCCCGGCGAAGGGGGCCGCGTCCCGGTCAGTGTCGAGTTCGAATACGCCCGTGACGGCCACGGCGGCCATGGTCATCACGACGGTCACGGACACCACGGCGGACATCACGACGGTCACGGACACCACGGTGATGACGACCACGATGGTCACGGTGGGCATCACGGCGGGCACGGACACCGCGGCGGCCACCACGCCTACAACTGGTAGAACCACACACGTTTCTCACCACTTTTTTCGGATAGATAGGACGGAGACCGCGAAAAATCGAACCGCTGGTTGGCTTCGAAACGGAACGTCCGTCGTCAATCGTCGGCGGAGACGGGCGCGCTCCGAACGTCGATTTCACCCGAATCCAACTCGGCTTCCACTTCGCGCGCCGCCTGCACCATGTTCGCCATCTTGCCGTAGGCCACCTCGCGCGGGAGGAGTTTCAGGCCGCAGTCGGGGCTGACGGTGAGCTGTTCGGGGGGAACGATTTCGAGTCCCTTCTTGATGTTCTCCTTGATTTCCTCGACGCTCTCGACTTCGGCGGTGTGGGCGTCGGTGACACCGAGCGCGAGGTTCGCGGTGAACTCGGGGTCGCGGAACACGTCGAGTTGCTCGTAGTCGCCGTTGGCGAGTTCGAGGTCGAACTCGTCCACCGGGTAGTCCAGCATCTCGGGGTAGATACGCGAGTAGTCGCCGTAGCAGACGTGCAGGCCGAGATAGACGTCCTCCGGAACGGCGTCGGACTCGTCCGACTGGCCTCCGTTCGCTCCGCTCACGGAGATTCCGTCCGCGATGCGCTCCAGACACTCGCCGACGATGGCGTGGTCGTCCGGCGTCGTCGCCAGCGCCGGTTCGTCGATTTGGATGTAGCGCGCACCCGACTCGACCAGTTTCTTTATCTCCTCGTTCACCAAGTCGGCGAGGTCGTAGGCCAGCGACTCCTCGTCGTCGTAGGCCTCGTTGAAACTCCAACTCGCCAGCGTGTACGGGCCGGTGATGGGGACTTTGACGGGACGGTCCGCCACCTCGCTGGTGAACTCGTACTCGTCCACGAGCCACGTCTCGTCGTACTCGACGTCCGTGACGACGCTCGGCTTGTCGAAGTAGTTGTGACCCCACACCTTCACCGGGCCGTTGAACTCGTAGCCCGAGATGCGGTGGGCGAAGTACTCGACCATCTCGTTGCGCCGCATCTCGCCGTCCACCACGACGTCCAGTCCGGCGCGCTCGTGCTCCTTCGTGATGAGACGCGAGGCGTCGTTCTGTGCCTCCTCCCACGCGTCCTCGTCGAAGTCGGCGTCCGGGTCCTCGTAGAGTTCGCGCGAGCGGTCCACCCACTTCGGCTTGGGGTAGCTTCCGACGATGGTCGTCAGGATGAAGTGGTCGTTGTCGTGGTCCTCCGGACGGAACTGGTTTCGAGCATCGTCTGGCGACTCGCGGGTCGTTCCTCCCCGCTCGTTTTTCGAGTCGCGTGGCGACTCGCCACTCATATTTCCACCTCCTCCAACCGCGCGGCTTCGCCGAGCACGGCCGCCTTCTCCTCGAACTTGCTGTACGGCAGGTAGAACGGTTCCGTGTTCGTCGTGAGATACTCCGTCTCGAACTCGTTGACCGGCGTGTTCTCCTCGAACCAGTCAACACGTTCGGCGACGGTTTCCGCCGATTCGACCAGCGTGTTCTGTCCATCGACCAGACCGAGGGATACGGAGTCCGTCGTCCCGAACTCGTTGATGTTGGAGAGACACCCCTCGTGGTCGGTCACGAGGTCGTAGCCGAGGGCGTCGATGTCGGCGTCGAGCACGTGCGCGTGAACCTTCTCGGTGAGCGAGCCAAAGTAAGGCTGTACCACCACGTCGGCGTCCGTCGCGTTCGCAACAGCGTCGATGGCTTCGCTCGCCCGGGCGTCCTCGCCGTATGTGTGTGGAATCGCTCGGCGAAGGAGGCGGTCACGCAGTGCCTCTTCGGGTTCCCATCGTCTCCGTGCTCTGCCCTTTACTTGGCTTCGTAACGACACCTGTCCCTCTGAGACGTCCCGTATTTCGGAGAGCGTATCTTCGAGTTCGTCAAGGCGCTCGCTTGCTGTGTCTAAAACCGTATCGAGTGGAACCCAGTCGTTCGAACTTTGATTCGAGACGACTCCGTCGTACAGGAGTTGATCAAGGACGGTCTCGACCTCAGGATCCTCGAAATCCCGACTGAGCTCGTTCATGTCTCTGTGCGAATCGGCGAAGGACAGCATCTTGGCGGACTCGAAGCCTTCCTCTGCGGCGACGCCCCGTAGAAGATACTGCGATGTGGTTACAGCGAGGTTGTTCGGACTCCGAATCAGCTCCGAGTAGCGTTGTCCTCGTCCACTAATGCTGTATGATGTCCCAG
>NZ_MEIH01000257.1:0-7367 GCF_001723155.1 Haladaptatus sp. W1 | reverse complement strand
TTCCGAGACCGACAGTTGGAGTCGGGTGGTATCGACCACCGAATGCATCAGGTACCCCTTATCGACGGTGAAGTAGCCGAGCGCACCGTCCAGTTCGGTAGTCCCCTTCGGAGGCGACGTCACCGCGTTCACAGTAACCGACGCGCTGCCCCGTCGTTCGAACTCGATTCCGTACCGTTCGAACGAGATACCGTTCGTTCCGAGGTTCGAGAGGTCGGCCCACGCGGTCTGGCCCTTGACACCGCCGAGGATGTCGATGGCAGTTCCGTCCGGCCCGGACATCGTTTTGACGGTTGCGGACGGTCGGCCGCCACCGCCGCCGCCTCCACCACCGCCGGACGAACCGACGGAGAAGGTGATGGTCTTCGACTGCACGTTGCCGTCGTTGTCCTTCATCTCGGCGGTGAACGTGTGCGTGGTTCCGTCCGATAGACCGCCAACGCCCGAGGTGATGGTGTCGCCGCCGGTGACGAGCCACGACCCGGAGACGTTTGCCGAATTATCCAACACGACGCGTGCCGTGCTCGGGTCGAGACCGCTCTGGTCGTCCGCGAACGTCACGTTGATGTTGACGCCCGTCGTCCCGGCGGGAAGCGTTGCGCCGTCAGCGAGCGTCGTCTTGACGACCGATGGCGGCGTGGTGTCCGCGGGTATCGAGAACGTCGTTCCCGTCGTGACGTTGTTACCCGCGGTGTCGCCGACCTGCAAGGTCGCGGTGTACGTCCCCGCGGAGAGGCCGGTCGCATCGTAGGTCGTGTACTCGCTCGTGACGTTCGTCGCGGCGTCGGACGTCACGGACTGACCATCGAAGGTCAACTGGACGCTGCTCGGGTCGACGCCGCTGATGGCGTCCGAGTAGTCGAATCGAACGGTCGTGTTCTGCACGCCGTACGAGAGCGTCCCGCCCGGATCGCTCGACGTGACGGTCGGCGCGTCGGTGTCCTTCACGACCGCCCCGTACGTCGAGAAGTGGGTGACATTCGTCAGCAGATACTCGCCGGACGTTCTGTCCCGAAGCGTGACGTTCCGGACGTCGGTGTCTCGCACCTGCCACGTTCCGATGGATTCGTTGTAGTAGCTGATGTTCACGTCGGCCGTCGACGTTTCCCTTCGGAAGGCGGAGCCGTTCCACGGGGATGCCGATGGTCGCGTTCGTGAGATTCTTCGAGAGCCGGTTGCCTATCTGGCCGTGCAGGAAGGAGAGTCCCGCGAGGTTCGGCGAGAGCGGCGCGAGTTCGGATCGGCTCTCGGTGAGCGTCACGAAGGAGCCGTTGACGCTCTCGTTCGTCTCGAAGCGGACGAAGATGTTCGATTTGTTCAACTTCACCGTCACCGTCTTGTTGACCGTGCTGACCGTCGAGAAGTTCGCGGACGCGTTCGCCGTTCCGACGTTACCAACGCTGTCGGAACCGTTCACGGTCACGTCGTACTCGCCGTCCGTCGGGACGCTGAACGACGCTTCCCAGACGCTGCCGTTCTTCGTGGCGGTCGGCGTTTCCACGGTGCTCGGCCCGTTGACGGTTACATCGGGGGCGGACGAAAGCGCCTCGTCCGACCGTACCGTCACTCGTCCGCGGGTCTGATTCAGTCGTTCCAGCGTCGCGCCCAGTCCCGGCGACGAGCGGTCGAGGACGACAGTCGCGTTCGTGGCGACCCGCTCCGTGTTCGAACCGTCGTCCACCGCCCACGCGCCGAGGGAGTAGTTTCCGTCGTCCGGGAGCGAACGGAGGTCCATCGTCGCGGTCCAATTCGCGCCGTCGGTCCTCACCGCCGGGAGCGTCGTTCGATAGCTGGCGAAATCGGCGGACAGGACGTATCGGACGGCCCGTGCGTCTCCCGGCGTTCCGGTGGCGGTCGCGTTGGCGACGAGCGTCCCGTTCGTGTACATCGTTCGGTCGGCAGGCGGGGCAGTCGAATCGGCGTCGGTGCCGACCGCGGTGACGTTGACCGTCGGCTTTCGAATGTCCGCGACGGCGAACCCGCCGAACGAGGTCGTCTCGATGCGGTTTCCGTTCGCGTCGTCAGCTTCGAGTGCGATGCTGACCGGACCGGTGTAACCGCCGACGTCGTACGTCGCCTCGTAGACGCCGCCGCCGAGGTCGGTCACGTTCGCGCTCGACCACGCACTCGACCCGTTGAACGAGGTCGAATAGACGGTCCCGGTAGCGAAGAGAACTCCTTCGTTTTCGACGGTGCTCGCGTCGTTGACGGTGAATCGAACGGTGATCGTCCCGTTGTGGGCGATGCCCGTCCGCGTCAGTCCGGTCACGTTCACCCGCGAGAATCGCGGCGGCGTGTTGTCAGTACCGGGCGAGTACGTGGTTCGGTACGTCGTCTTCGTTCGAGTCGAGAGGGGCGTCGCCGCGTTCACGCCGTCCGTCGTGATGGTCACGTCGTCACCGGACGAGACGTTCACGCTGTAGCTTCTGTTGAGCCAATCGTCGGTATACCACTCGTCACAGGTGCCGTTCACGCAGGTTTGGATGGTGTCCGACACGCTGTCGTTGTATTTGCGCTCGACACCGCTTTGGTCGACTTGGATGGCCGGGGTGAACGTAAGCGAGTCGTTCGCCACGCCGCTCTCGAACTGCCAGCGGTAGAACGACCCGAGGTACGGTCCCCGTCCAACGTCGTCGTCTATCGACTCACCGGCGGTGAGCGTCGTCAGCTTCCACTGGTCGAGATACCAGCCGTCCCGTACCGTGTCCGTCGCCGACAACCCGTAGTCGAGACCGGGAGTCACGTACAGCGTCTGGTCGTCCGGGGTCGGACTGACCGCAGACACCCAGCTTTCATCCGGCAAGCCACCCAGTTCGTTCATCACGAACGAGGCGACCGAGTGCTCGGGGTCGGAATCGGGCCAGTAGTACGATACGTTCCGCCGACCCAACTTCGCGGGGTCGACGTCGTAGACGCTAAACCCTGTTACGCCGCCGGTTTGATGGACGACGTGGAACAGCACCGACGAGTTGAACGGTTCGTCCGTCGGGGTCCCGGACGGAACGAACGCGGACCCGACGCTGACGTTCAGTCGAGTGTCGGTGTTGAATCGCGCGGTCGAGTTCGGCGCGTACTGGAGCGATGCGCCGTACGACCCCGAGGGCAAGTGTCGCGCGTAGCTCACCATCGTGTCTCGGGGGTCGAGCGGTCCGTACTGCGTTTCCGCGGCGGTCGTATCGAACGAGTATCGGACCGTATTCGATTCGTCGAGCGTCACGGTTCGGTCGCCCGAAACGTCTATCGCCTTCGAGATGGTGACGAACTCACCCGTTCGCTCGTCGATACCGTCGGTGATGAGGTGGTACGACCCGCCCGTCGAGAGGTGGTACGTCACCGTCCCGGACCCGTTCAGGAACTGGTAGCCGTCGAAACCGGTGTACTGCGCCGATCCGCTCTCGTTCGAAACGAGCCACACGGCGTCGTCTCGAACGCTCGTTCCGCCGATACCAGTCTTCTCGACGGTGAGGTCGAACGACTGTTCGTAGCCGAAGATGGCGGAGTACTCGCCGTTGAGCGAGATGCGCCCGGAGTAGGTCCCGGCCGTCGGTACGACGGTGAGGTTGAGGTCGGTGCTGTCACCCGGTGTGAGCGTAATCGTCGTCCGATTGACGGAGACGTTCCCGGCCGTCCCGCTGTTGATTTCTTCCGCGGTGGCGCTCACGTTGAACGTCCGGTTCGCGGTGCCGTGATTCGTCACGGTCACGACTCGGGAGACGTTTTCGGTGGCGGATAGACGGCCGAAATCGATGACGCCCGGGTCGATACTCACGTCGCCTTTGACCGCCTCGCTGGCGTTGATGCGGCCAGCACCTTGGGTGTAGACGTCCTGTGTACCGAGCGGGTCGGCCGTCGAGACGAGCGTGTTCTTGATTCTGTCCGCCGACCAAGACGGGTGCTCATCGAGCATCAGCGCGACCGTGCCGGACACGACGGGCGTCGCCATGCTGGTCCCGCTCATGGAAACGTACCCGTCCGAGGACGCATTCGCGCTCGTTACGAGAACCCCCGGAGCCACCACGTCGGGTTTCAGGTAGCGTCCGACGGGGGTCGGACCGCGCGAGGAGAAGGACGCGATACCACCGGTCTTGTCGCTCGCGCCGACGGTGATGACGTTGCGGTGGATTCCGGGACTCTCGACGGTACTGTACTCGGGACCGGAGTTCCCCGCGGCAACGACGACGGGAACGTCGCGGGAGTCGGCGTAGGCCATCGCGTCCGCGTACCGGTCGTTGGCGCGGGAGTTGACGGCCGTCCCGCCGATGCTGATGCTAACGACGTCCGCCCCGTTGTCCACGGCATATTCCAACCCGTCGATGACGTCGGAGGTGTAACAGCCACGGTCCTGACAGACGCGTGCGTCGATGAGGCTGGCATTCGGTGCCATTCCGACGTACTGTCCGCCGCTCGCGGTTCCGTCGCCGGCGATGATGCCAGCGACGTGCGTCCCGTGACCCATCGTATCGTAGGTGATTCCCTGTCCGGTGAAATCCCGTTCGAGGACGACGGACCCCTGTAAGTCGGGGTGAGACTGGTTGATTCCCGTATCGAGCACGCCGACCGTGATACCGTCACCGCTCACGCCGTATCGCTGGCGTGCGCCGGTCGCGTTCACGAGGTCGCCCGTTTCGTCCAGTGCGACGTCGTATTTGGCGTCGAGAACGACCGATTCGATTTCGTCGCTCCGGGCGAGTTGCTCGTACGTCCGTGCGGCATCGTCCTTCGAAACCGAAGCGGACGCGCCGTCGATGCTGTGGAGCGAGTGAGTCACGTCGGCGTCGCTCACGGAATCGAGGGTACTCGCCGGGGTTTCCACCGTCGAACTGCTACCCGCAGTGTAGCGTTTTCCGTCCTGACTCACGCTGGCGATGACCGGAATCGAGCCCGTTTCGGCGTCGGTGAGGTTCTGCTCGACAAGCAGTTCGACGTTGAAGAGCGCCGGGTCGAACTTCTGAAAGTCCACGCCGCCGGGTAAATGTAGGTCCCGTCACGACTCGAAATTCGGTGCATCGGCACGTCGGCATCGATGCGATACCGAGTTCGGTTGCCCCGTTCGACGACGTGGACCGTCTGGCCGGTGATGAGCGTGACGTTCACAACCGCGGTCGAACTCGCCGAGACGGAGTGGCCCGCCGAGACGTCGGCGACGTTCGTTCCCGCGACCGTCGTGGACGATGGAAGTGCGGTTTCGGTCGAAAAAGACGAGGCACCCATCGACGCCGCCATCGCGGGTGTAACGGTGCTACAAACGACGAAGACGACGCTCAGCAACACGAGCATCGTCTTGACCGACCGTCGGAAACGGGTACCGACCGACCGGTCAGAAGATCGACACGCAGAACAACTGTTCATTTTCGTACGTGTCGGATATCAGATAACGTCTTGACTTATATCTTTAGATGGAATTATCATCGTTGAAACTGACACCGGACGGAACATTCGGTGTGCAACCCACACGTACAGGAGCATCGAAGCCGACGCGTGACATATGACGGTAATCGCACTGCTGTCGGTCGCACCGGTCGTCGAGGGAAGCATGGCGAGCGAAGTCGCAAAGGCTGTGGCCGCGCTGGACGACTTCGACGTCGCCTACGAGACGAATCCGATGGGCACCGTTATCGAAGCCGATTCGACGGACGAACTGTTCGCGGCGGCACAGGCCGCCCACGAAGCCGTTGACGGCGACCGCGTGAGTACGGTGCTTAAAATAGACGATAAGCGTGCACGCGACCAGCGCGCACGCGAGAAGGTCGAAGCCGTCGAGACCGAACTGGGACGGGAGGCGAAACGCGAGCGCTGAATTCGGATACGAACCCGGAACGGTTTACCGGACGACCACCAATCCCGTGATATGGAGAGTCTCAACCGGATGGCGCTCGAACTCGTTGACGAGGCCATCGACTTCGCGGACGAACTGAACGTCGCCGCGTACGAACTGGACAACGAGGCAACCGTCCTCGACTTCGGCGTCGAAGCGAACGGCGGAATGGAGGCGGGACTCCTCCTCGCCGAACTCCAGACGGCCGGACTGGCGACGATACAGACCCGGATGGGCGACGTAGCGGGTGCACCGATTCCGCACGTCGAACTCTCGACCGACCACCCAGCGGTCGCCCTGCTCTGTTCGCAGAAGGCGGGCTGGGAACTCGGCGTCGAGGGCTTCGAGGGGCTCGGAAGCGGCCCCGCACGCGCGCTGGTCGCCGAAGAGGACGAATACCGCCGCGTCGGTTACACGGACGCGTTCGACTTCGCCGTTCTCGCCGTCGAATCCGACACGCTCCCGACGGAGGAGGTCGCGGAGCACGTCGCCGACCTCGCGGAGGTGAAACCGAACTCGGTCTACCTGCCGACGTTCGCAACCGGGAGCATGGCGGGAAGCGTCACCGTCGCGTCGCGGGCCGCCGAACTCGCCGTCTTCCGCCTGACGGAACTCGGATACGACCCGCTCGACATCCGGTCGGCGATGGGGTCCGCCCCGGTCGCACCCGTCAGTTACGACGAGGCGACGGCCATCGGCCGGACGAACGACGCGCTGGC
Organism: Haladaptatus sp. W1; assembly: GCF_001723155.1. Lineage (NCBI taxonomy): Archaea > Methanobacteriati > Methanobacteriota > Halobacteria > Halobacteriales > Haladaptataceae > Haladaptatus > Haladaptatus sp. W1. Next base: position 833 of record NZ_MEIH01000257.1, on the reverse strand, counting down.
CTACGGCGGCAAAGTCCACCTCACCGTGAACGAGGAGTTCGACCGCTTCGACGAACTGCCGTCCAGCGCGAGCGAGGAGTACGGCACGACGTTCGAGACGTTCTTCGACGACGCCGACTGGAACTTCGAGGAAATCCCGGAGAGCGTCTTCGCCCCGGCACAGGTGACGGTGGACGTGGTGAACGGGCCGACGCACGTCCTCGGGGAGACGAACGACGACCTCTTGAAGACCAGTTTCGACCTGTGAAGTTCAAACCCATCCCCGAAGCGCCCGACGGCCTCGACTTCGTGAGCGACGTCCAGCGTGCGGTTCCGCTGATTCCCGGCACGGAAGACGACTGCTGTGCTCGGTTGATGCGACGTATCGGGTTCCAGAGCCGGGACGTCGCGCGAACGTGGCTCACGTTCTTGCGCGCGCTCGAACTGGCAAAGAAGACCGACAGCGGATTCGTCCGTATTCGACGCGACCCGGACGAGGAAGCGCTCGCCGAAGCACTCCAAACCCGCGTGTACGGCGTCTCGACCGTTCTCAACGTCCTTCCCGAGGACGAGTGGCTCGAATCCGAAGCCGTCTTCGAGCGGTTCAGCGACGAGATTCCCACGTGGGAGCGGTACAAGGACCCGACGCGAGTAGAAGACGTGTGGCGCGAACGCGTCGGAAACATGCTGGAGTGGGCGGTGCTGTTGGGCCTCGCGGAGCGGTCGGAGGACGGCTATCGACGGACGTGACGGAGAGCGAGGCAGATGTCGTCCTCATACGGGGTCGTACTCCGGTTCGAACAGATACGGTTTCAGCACGCGGCGTTCCGACAGGTCGAAATCGAGTAACCGAC
>NZ_MEIH01000256.1:0-12642 GCF_001723155.1 Haladaptatus sp. W1 | reverse complement strand
CGTCCTCATACGGGGTCGTACTCCGGTTCGAACAGATACGGTTTCAGCACGCGGCGTTCCGACAGGTCGAAATCGAGTAACCGACGTTCGAAGTCGGTCATGAGCTTCGAGACCACCGCTTGCTTTTCCTCCGCGTCGTCCCCAGAACGACCGTTTCGAGCCTAGATTCGAACGCCGTCGGCGTCCACGAGAGGGTCGAGAGTTCCGCGCGTCGCCACTTCCGGTAGGGCACGAATCGACCGTCGAGCAGGAAGGGGAGCGCCATGTACCCCTCGACCGCCCGACGGAGGGACAGTTCCGCCGTCAGTGGGTCGTCGCGTCGGAACGCCAATCCGGAATCCAACGGTGCGTTGCCGGTCGCGTGATACCAGTAGCTGAAACACTTTTCCTCGCGCACCGTCGCCGGATAGTCGTCGTATCGGCCGAGCAGGTCGGTCACGACACCGGTCGGGTCGGCGAGCACGTCCGCGTTCGCGTGAACGTACAGCGCGGTGTCGTCGTCCCAATCGGCGAGGTCGGCTTCGATACGGTCGAGGGTCGTCCAGTCGAGTTCGACGAACACGCCGTCGTGTTGGCGCGTTTCTCCGGTGCTATCGCGGGCGGCAACCGCGTCCGGCGTGGCGACGACGCGGAGTTCGACGTCCGAGTGGTCGTCCGCGTGCCCGAGCGCGACCGAACCGTGGAGCAGAACACCGAGAACGTCGTCCGCCGCGACGATTTCGTCGGCGAGTCCGGCCGCCGCGTCACGAAGGTATGTCATGTCGTGGATTGGTCCCGATTTAGTATATAAAATCACGGGACGAACGAGGAGTTCGACATTATACAGTTTAACCGCAGTTATAGAATACAAATACTATTTCGAATAGCGTTATATGTATCCAATACATCCAACTAAACCGTGAGTAAGTGTTCGAATGTCACGAGAAGTCGGGTAGGAGTAGCTATATTTGGAATTCAATTGGGCCAGCTCGGTACGACCGTCCCCGCCGCCGAATCCGCCACGGATGGAGGACGGCCCGGCGAATCCGGGATTCCGTCGGGCGTCCGCCCGAGAGCACCGGCGACGCGTCATGAAGGCCACGTCCATTCCGCTCGGCGCGTTCGTTCACAGAACGCTGTTGCGCCGACTGTTGCGACCGGTCGCGGCGTTCGCGTTTCTCGTCGTGGCGGGCGTGGCGGGGTTCAGTATGGTTCACGGCGTCGGCGTCGTGGACGCGCTGTTCTGGTTGTTGGACCCCACGAGCATCGAACTTCACTTTCAGACGCACGAGGGGCCGGAAACCCTCGTCAAATCCTACGCCATCGTCGTCCTTTCGGGACTCGTCGTCGTCGGCCTCTGGATAGGCGAGACGGTCGTTTCGGCGACGTTCGGCGGGCAGATACACGAGGAACTACGACACATGCAAATGCAACGCGAAATCGACCGCTTGGAAGACCACATCGTCATCTGTGGGTACGGAACGTTCGGAAAGACCATCGCCGCCCGACTCGACGCGGACCGCGACGTGGTGGTGATAGAAACGAAGGAGACGGGATGTCAACGGGCCACCGACGACGGATTTTCGGTGGTCAACGGCGATGCGCGGCGCGAAACCGTGCTCGCCGAGGCGGGCGTCGAGCGAGCGGAGACGGTCGTCGGCGCGATAGACGACTCCAACGTCAACATCCAGATAATCATCGCCACGACCCAACTCGAACCGGGGGTGAACCTCATCGTCCGCGCCGGAGACGAGACGTACGAAGCCCTCGCTCGGCACGCCGGTGCCGACGAGGTGATAATCCCCGAAGTGGTGAGCGGAGAGCAGGTGTCGATGGGTCTCTCGCGCCGGGAACACGAGGAACCGATTTCGTAACCCTGCTAACACGGGGTCGAAAGCGTACGCGAGACGTTCGCTTTTACCCGCTCGATACGTAGAGTGGAAAGTGACCATCGACACGTTGCTCTTCGATTTGGACGACACGCTGTTGGAGTACGAACAGCGCTCGGAGGACGTACTCGCGGCGTCGTTCGATAGTGTTGGCATCGACCCGTTTTTCGATATTCCCGAGTATCACGACCGTTACGACGAGTTTCTCCAAGCGGGACTGAGCGTCAACGAACAGCGGGCCGACTGCTTCGCGGCGATTGCGCGAGACGAGGGGTACGACGAGGAAACGGGACGGGCGGTCGCAACCGCGTTCGCCGACGTTCGGGACCACTCTCGGGTACGGTACCTACCGGGGCTTCGGAGACGCTCGAAGCGTTCACTGGGGAGTACACACTGGGAATCGTCACGAACGGGGCACCCGAAATGCAACGGACGAAAATGGCCGCACTTGGTATCCGGCAGTACGTAGAGACGGTCGTGTTTGCGGGTCACGACACGCCCGCGAAACCGAACCCCGAACCGTTCGAACGCGCACTCTCCGAACTCGACTCGACATCCGAGCGTACCCTGCACGTCGGTAACTCGCTCGAGACCGACGTTCCCGGCGCGAAATCGGCGGGAATCGGAACGGTGTGGGTTCCGGCCGACCGGAACGAGACTCCGGAACCGACCCCGGATTTCGCGTTCGAGACGCTGCATCCGCTCGGGGAACATCCGTGGCGGACACCGTAGATTTCGCCGGGAATTCGAAGCAGCCTACTTTCCCGGATTCACGTCGGTCACGGTGCCGACGCCCTTGCTCTGTCCTTCGCGGAAGACGAACCGCTGGCCTTCCTCGAGGAGATAGGGGCGGAACTTGAATCTGACTCGCGTCGTGCCTTTATCTCCGGGCAAGAGGTGGCCGCCCTCGGGTTCGAAGACGGCGGTTTCGCTGATGGTTTCGAGGTGGACGACGGGTTCGTAGCCCGTCCCGATTCGGGTGGGATGGTTGAGCACCATCACCTCGGCTTCGAACTCGCGGACGGGTTCCGGGTCGGAATCCGCCGGGAGCAGGACCATCCCGCGTTCTATCTCGGGTTCCCGGACGCCCTTCAGCGCGATGCCGACGATTCGGCCCGCCTTGGCCTCGTCCACGCGGTGGTAGTGCATCTCGATGGAGCGGACTTCGACGGTCCTGAACTGCCCGTCCGACATGGGGCCGAGGAGCAGTTCGTCGCCAGCCTCGACCGACCCGGAATTGATGGTGCCGCTGGCGACCGCGCCGACGCCGGTCACGCTGTAGCTCCGGTCGATGTACATCGTGAACTCGCCGCTGTCGGCCGTCGTCTTCGGCAACCGCTCGAACATCGTATCGAGCGTGTCGAGGCCGTCCATCGTGACCGCGCTGGTCAGCAGAATCGGGACGACGTTCTCGTCCACTTCCTCGATTGCCACGTCGACGCCGTGGCGTTCGACGCGAAGCGGTACCTTGCCGACCTCACGGAGGAGCTGTTCGACTTCGCGTTCGACCTCCGTGGCCCGCTCCTCGCTCACCGCATCGGTCTTCGTGATGGCGACGATGGTCGGGAGTTCGGTCGCCAACAGGATTCCGAGGTGTTCGCGCGTCGTCTTCGTCGGGCCGTCGTCGGCCGCGACTGTCAACAGGCCGTAGTCGAGTTTCTGCCCGACGAGGCCGCGAATCGTGGTTCGAAGCCACGGTTCGTGTCCCACGGTGTCCACGAAGGAGACGAGACGGTCGCTCTCCTCGACCACCCGCGCACGGTCGGACTTTCGATGCGGATTGTCCATGCGAACCGGTCCGTCATCGTCGTCGAAGCCGTACACAGCGTAGGAGAGGTCGGCGCTGAGACCGCGCTGGACTTCGTGCGGTTGGACGTCGAGATAGCCGCGCGTTCCGCCTTCGCCGTCGTCCGCTTGCCCGGTGACGAGACTACCGACCAGCGTGCTCTTGCCGTGGTCCACGTGGCCCGCCGTCCCGACGACGATGTGCTCGCTGTCGATGTCGAGGACGGCCCCTTCCCGAATGGTTGCGACACCGACCAGCCCGCCGCTCCCGTTCCGCGTCGAAGCGCGAATGCTGGTCTCGCTTTCGTCGATACCCCACGTCTGTACGTCCTCGATGTGCGCACCCGCTTCCTCGGCGAGCAGCGACAGCACGTCCATCGATTCGGAAAAGGCGTCCGGGTCGATACCCGCCAAGCCGCCGTCGTCGGTCACTCCGACGACGTACGTCGCCACGCCGTCGCCCGAAAGGACGCGGTGTCGTAGTTGCGCGGCCAGACTTTCCATCCGCCCGTGGGCGAGGTGGATTTCCCTCGTGAGTCGTTCCTTGAACTCCACGCTGCCGCCCTCCTGCTCTCCCCGGTCGAGAGCGCGCTGTAAGGCGGCGCGGTCGGCGCTCATGGACGCGAATTAGGGACGATAGGCCAAAAGGGTTACCCGCGTTACAGGCCGGTTCGCACCGAATCGATACGATGCGCTCGGGAGTTATATTTATGTCTCGACGGTCAGCGTCTCGTCGTGGCTGAACTGGGTTCGAACGTGGTCACGTCGGAGCCGCCCCGTCGTAACGATGGTTGCGTTCGGCGCGTCGGCGTCGATGGAAAAGACGAACCACACAGACGTCGATTCGCCGCCGTCGAGGACGCTCGGCTGAAAGCCGGTCGTGTTTTTCAGCGGCTGATAGCCGTGTAGCGTGCCGTTCGAGCGAAGCGCGAACGCCTGTGGCCGGAGGCCCAGCGAATCGCTCCCGGCGTTCGTGACGTTCATCGAAACGAGGAGGAACTTCTTTCCATCCGTCAGCTTGTACACGCCATCATCGCCGCTTTTCGGGTTTAGCTTCGAGACGCGTTTTGCGTTCCATCGCACTTCGAGCGCCCCCGTCGCGTTGCTCGGGGCGGTAGAGTTCGCGGTGACGTTCCACCCGCCGTCAGTCTGCACCGTACCGCCGGTGCCGAGGATCATCGGTGCGACAACCGTCGCGGCCACGATGGCGAGGATGGCGACGAAGACGACGGCCCCCGCTTTCCGCGGAACCTCGTCGGGAAGCGGAACGGATTCCGGAATCGAAATCGGGAGGGAAAAGCCGTCTTCGTCGGAGTCCGATTCGTCGCCCCCACCGTCGGCGAACCGTTCCACGAGGTCGTGGAGTTCGCGCGCCTCGACGATGGTCCGGAGTTTCTCGCCGTCCACCAACTGTACGCCAGCCTGTGAGCCGAGCTTCTCGGCGTCCTCGCTGAACGTGCCCGGCGTCACCACGGCACCTTCGTTGACGCCGAACTTCTTGCAGATTCCCACGAACTGCTGGAGTTCCTGTCCGCTAACGGCGTCCCCCGTTCCCGGCTTGGTCCAGATGAGCCCTTCCGCGCCGTCGCGTTGGAGGGCGACGAACGACTTTCCGGATTTCTCCGTCACCGTCGTTTGCCAACCCTGTTTCCCCCAGAGTGCGGCGACGAACTCCGGAAATTCGGACTTGGGTATGTGTCGTATCATGGTCTGAAGCGGGGCTCCCGGTTAATGCAGGTATGCTCAGTCATCGTATAAATATTATCGGACACGTCTATCGGCCCCGTCGGAGGACGAGGACGGCCGTCGCCACGAGCGCGACGAGCGCGACGGGAACGCCGAATCCCGGCAGCCCGCCCTCGGACACCGACTGTGCGGTGATGGTCTGCTCGGTCACGACGGAAAGCGACATCGTCGTGGTCGTCGTCGCGTTCGTCGCCGTCGTTGTGGTCGTTGTGGTCGTTGTGGTCGTGTTAGTGGTGGTCGTCGTCGTGGTCGTCGTGGTCGTCGTGGTTGTCGTTGTCGTCGTCGGCTGGGCCGACGCGACGACGACGGGAACGGTCGTGTCTTGGTCGCGGAGTTCGACGTGGAACGACGTACCCGGCTCGACGCCGCCGAAATCGAAGGTCGCACCGAACGTCCGGTCTTGTGTCACCGTCGGCGTCTTCGGCCGGAAGAACGACTCGGACCCCTCCTTGTACGCGGTCACGTTGACCGTCGTTCCCGGCGCGAGATTGGTCGTTCCAGCAATCGTGGGATGTTTCCCGACGATAAGCACGTCACCGGAGTAATCGAGCGAGACGCGGCGTTTCTCGACGGAGACGTTCGTGGTCGCTCGCTCCGGTTTGGAAACTAACGCGTTTTCCTCGCCGATTTCGAACGTCGCTTCGTACCTGTCCCCCGCCTCGATTCCGTGGTCGTCGGTGTCGACGACCAAATAGAGCACGTCGTTTTCGTCGTCCATCACCAGCCGCGTCGCCGTATCGCCGTCGAACTCGTTCGGAACGGTGTTCCGCTCGGCGTTCGTTTCACGGAAACGGATGCTGACGTTCTCACCGCTTCCGTCGAGCATCGGCTTTTTCAGGAATCCAGACAGGCCGGACGCGTTGAGCGCGAGCACGAGTTTGTCGCCCTCCGCGACCGTCCCGTTTTCCGCCGGTGACGCCGCTTTGGACAGTTCTTTCGGGGTTTCGAACGTCGAGACGTCGGTCGCCGCCGGAAGGACGAACGTGCGCATGTCCCCGGTCGAACGCTTTTCCACCGTGAACGAACTGATATCCTGCGTGACGCCGTTCACCGTGACGTTCATGTTGTAGACGCCGGGTTGCAGCGGACCCGCCGCCGGAGCGACCCTCGGTGACCCCTTGATACCACCCTTTTCGAGCGAGACGACTTCGTTCGGGTCGTCGGCCCGGTAGGTGTTGAGGTCGAGCGTCGTGGTCCCCCCGGTCACGTTGACTTGGACCCAAAATCCGTGTCCCGGCGACCATATGTTGACGGTCGCCGATTTGGAGGCGTGAACGGTTATCGGAATCACATCTCCCCGATTGTCCGAGGGCGTATCCGACGAGAAGTTGGCGCTCTGGCTACTCGCACCGACGGACAAAATGGGACCGACGGCGAGCGAACAGAGGAGGACCGTGACGGCCAGCAGCGAAACGGCTCTGGAGACGCGCATTATCTGACAACCTCACGATATAATATGGGGGCCTCGGTGTGAGGTTCGAGATTCCGGCACATCTGGGGCCTGATGGCCGGTGGCGTTAGTGTCTGCATGGTTTAGTACGAGATGTGTTATGAACCATCCGTAATAAATTCGTCCGTCAGTACCGCGGCTGATAATCAGCGGTCGTTCCGAACCCGCTCGTACGCCCGGTTGACACGCTTGAACGCCTCCTCGTTCCCGTCCGCCCGGTCGGGATGGACGCGCTTTACCTTCTCGCGGTACGCCTGCCGGACCGCATCCTCGTCGGCGTCCGCATCGACGCCGAGGATTCGGTAGGCTTCCGTCGGACTCGGACCGGACGACCCATTGACGGTAGTGCGCCCGCCTGCCGCTCGACCGCCGGTTCGTCCGCGGCCCTGTCCGGTCGCTTCCTGTCGTCCCGCGGCTTGCCAGCGCCCTCGCTCGCGCGCTTGCCGTCGCGCCTGCTCGCGTGCCGCACCCGGAGACGGTCCGAAGCCGCGGCTCGATTCTCGGTACGCCTCCCGCTCGACCTTCTTGGCGAGTCGCCCCGTAGCGTGATACCAGAGGATGCCGGTCGTGATGGCGAACGGGACGGCGAAGATGACGAGAACCAGGTTGTACGCGAATCCCAACGAAACCATCGAAACGGTAATCCCGGCGAAGATGGCGGCAATGCCGAGCAAGAGACGCGACCTGTGCACGGTTTCGCTACGGGTGGATGGGTGTTAAGCCTCTCGCCGCTACGAGTTCGCCGGGGAACCCGAAGCGACTCGCTTTCGTCACTTCGAGAACTGGTGGTAGTAGACGATTGCATCGTACGTGCCGCCGGTGAACAGGTCGACGACGCGCTCCTCGATTCGTTCGAACCCGTTGGCCTCGAAGAACGCGCGTCCGCGTTCGTTCTCGGTGAAGATGGGGGCCGACAACTGCGTGAAACCGCGGTCGCTCACGCCGTCCTCTATCGCGGTGAGGAGGTCGCTTCCCACGCCCGTCCGCCACTCGTCGGGGTCGACGTAGATGCTCCGTATCTCACTCTCTCCGACGCGTTCGGGGTCGATGTCGGTGGTGGCGTACGCGAACCCGACCGGTTCACTATCCGCGGCGGAAACGAGGAATATCGCATCGTCGTCGTTGAGTTGCGTTTCGAGTCTGTCGGAACCGTACCACTCCTCGAACGCGACCTCCTGTTCCCGTTCGGAGAGGAAGCCGTAGGTGTGGTCCCACGCCGAACGAACGATACGACGGATGTCGTCCACGTCGTCTACCGTCGCCGGTCTGATTTCCATATGGACAGAACATCCACGACGAATAAAATGGTTGCTGGCCAGTTTTCGGGGACGCTCGGGAGTCAGGTGACTGGCGACGGCCGCCCCGACCGAATGGGCAACTGTTAGGGGTTGGGACGACAACCGGCGAATCATGACCGATGCAGACGACCTCGCAGAGCAGGTACTGGCGGGCGACCTGCGCCTATACGAACTCGAAGACCACGCGGACCACGACACGGCGGCGGCGGCGCGCCGGAAACTCCTCGAATCGGAAACGGATGCGACGCTCGATACCGTCGGGCAGTACGCCTTCCCGGCCGAGGACGCCGAGACTGCCATCGAAAACATGGTCGGGACCATTCAGGTTCCGCTCGGCGTGGCCGGGCCGGTCGCCGTCAGCGGCGGGTCGGCCGACGGCGAGTACTACCTCCCGCTCGCCACGACGGAGGGGGCGCTCCTCGCCAGCGTCAACCGTGGCTGTTCCGTCATCGATTCCGCGGGTGGGGCGGACGCACGGGTGACGAAGCAGGGGATGACCCGCGCACCCGTCTTCCGCGTGCAGGGAATCACGGAGGCCGAGGAGGTCGTGAACTGGGTTCGAGACAACCGTGACGCACTCGCCGAGACCGCCGAATCCACGACCAACCACGGGGAACTGCTGGACGTGACGACCTACGTCGTCGGCGACTCCGTGTTCCTCCGGTTCGTCTACGACACCAAGGACGCGATGGGGATGAACATGGCGACCATCGCCACCCGCGAAGCGGCCTCGCTCGTGGAGGAGGAGACGCCCGCGAGTCTCGTCGCGCTGTCGGGGAACCTCTGTTCCGACAAGAAACCGGCCGCCATCAACGCCATCGAGGGCCGCGGACGGAGCGTCACGGCGGACGTCCACGTCCCGCGTGAAACGGTCGAGGAACGTCTCCACACGACGCCGGAAGCCATCGAGGAGGCGAACACGCGAAAGAACCTCGTCGGCAGCGCGAAGGCCGGGGCACTCGGGTTCAACGCCCACGCCGCGAACGTCGTCGCGGCGTCCTTCCTCGCGACCGGACAGGACGCCGCGCAAGTGGTCGAGGGAAGCAACGCAATCACGACCGTCGAAGCGCGCGAAGACGAACTGTACGCCAGCGTCAGTATCGCCAGCCTCGAAGTCGGCACCGTCGGCGGCGGCACGAAACTTCCCACGCAAGCGGAAGCGCTCGACGTGCTGGGACTCCGCGGCGGCGGCGACCCCGCCGGGAGCAACGCCGACGCGCTCGCGGAGATAATCACGGTCGGCGCGCTGGCGGGCGAACTCTCCCTCCTCGCCGCCCTCGCGTCCCGGCACCTCTCCAGCGCGCACGAGGAACTGGGGAGGTAAACCGTCCTCGGCTATAAATCGGTGTGTCGTTTTTCCATAAGACCAAACTTTTTTTGTAGGAAATTTATTATGCTGGACGACGACTATTTGTTGGCACTCGCGGGGACGCCCCCCGCGGCGTGCCACCCAATGGTGACTCCCGATGGCAACATCATCCTCCGACGGGGACGCACCGATAACGGAATCCCAAGCGTATTACGTCCTCCAGTTTCTGAAGCTGTTGCTCACCGTCGTCACGTTGCTCGTCGCCGTCTGGAAGACGCTGAACGGTGCGCTCCCCTGAGTCGGGACCGTCCCCCCGACTTTCGGACCCCAAATCGGCCGTGGGTTCAAACGCGACGATAGCGTCCTCGACTCTCGCTGACCTCGCCGCGCCGAGCGAGTTTGTCGAGTGCCCGCTCCACGTAGTCGCTCGAAACCCCGCGCTCGTCCGCGTATCCGACCACTTCCGCTTCGGTCGGCCTGTCGAGGGTTGCGAGCGCGTCCAGAACCACCTGTTTTTTGCTTTTGCTGACGCTCTGGTTCGAATCGCGGTTCGCGGCCGCGCTGACCGCCTCGGTATCGACCCCGGAGCGGTCGAGGAACTCTTCGTCGTCCATTCCAGACGAATCGGCTTGCGAATCCATCTCCGCGAACGAGTCGAGTTCGGCGAACGCCTCGCCGTGGCCCTGTCGGTTGGCGAGCATGGACGCACGCATCTCGCGGGCGTGGTCCTCGTCGTCCGTCTCGACGAACTTCTTTAGCTTCTTGAACGTTCGGCGTTTCCCGCAGCGCGGACACCGCGTCGTTTCGGGCCGTCCGTCGACGATCCACAGGTTGCTACAGCCGTTACACCCCACGACGCTGTACATACCGTTTCGTTCCGCGCCCTCCCTGTTCAACCCTCCGCTCGTGTCAGCGCCCCTATTCGCCGAGCAATTCGTAGTAGAGCACGCCGAGCACGGTCCGACCGTCGTACACGCCGTCGTCGGCGATTTCCTCGCGGAGGCCGTCGAAGGTCGTCGTCGTCGGTCGGATGGTCTCGTTGTGGTCCAACTCCTGCTCGCCCGTCGGCACGCAGTCGTACGCGACGAAGTAGTGATGCACGCTGTCCGCGAACCCGTTCGCCGGTTCGACCGTCGTGAGGTGGCTGACCCGCGCCGCCTCGTAGCCGGTCTCCTCGACGAGTTCGCGCCGGGCCGCGGCCGCGAGGTCGCCGTCGTCCGGTTCGACGCCGCCGACCGGCAGTCCCCGCGAAACCCGCGACACCGCCTGTCTCCACTCCTCGATGATGACGACATCGCCGTCTTCGGTGAAGGGGAGGACGACCACGCTCTCCGGTTCCGTGATGTAGTCGAAGTCGGTTTCGGTGCCGTCCGGCAGTCGAACGTCTTCGTTACGGACATCGAATCCCGGACACGAGTAAGCGACGCCTGATTCGAGCGTCTCCCACGCGAGAGAGTCGTTCTGGGGAGCCATACCGGAGTTGTTTCGAGCGACGGCAAAGGCACTTCGGTTTTCTAACATCAACGTATTGCAAAGTGTCCTGTGGTGTCATGATGGCCGCTCGTTAAGCCGTCGTTGCCATCGTATCCCGCAGAGAACGGTTGTCGTGTTTTATTCGATTCGGCGTCGAATCCTTTCGGGGATTCATGAATTTCGAGCGGGTCAGCAGACGTGGGGTACTTGCGGCGACGGCCGGAGTGGTCGGGACGGCGGGAACGGTTCGGACGACATCCTCGGCCGAAGCGGAGGGAATGGACGGGAACCAAAACGGGACTGTCAGCCAGATCGTCATTTTCGGGGGGAGTCCGAACGACGTTATCGAATACGGACTCACGGTGAGCGGTCGGCTACAAAAGAGCGGGCAGAGCGGCGGTGCACCCATCGCCGACCGGTACGTCACCGTCGACCGGGAGGACGGCATCTCGAATCGGGGACAGCACGCCAGCGGTGCCGTCGCGGGCGGCGGCGACGCGTATCGCTTCACCGGGCGCATCACCCGATTTCGAGTCTCCCTCTCGGCCGCCCGGCGGAACGATGTCGCGGTTTATCTCGACGGTCGGCGGGTTCGGCCGGACGAACTCGGCGATGCACCCGCCGCCAAGACGCCCGTCGAGTTTTTGGACTGCAACACCGCGCGGGTGACCGGGACGTTCCGGGGGGTTCGGATGCACACCAGCTTCTGGGACGAGGCGGGACTCGGCACGAACTGGTTGTTCCCGGGTCCAATCAGCGGAACCACCGTCCTGCATCCGGCGGCGGCACACGACTCCTATCCGTTCGCCATCGACTCGGTGAGCCTCGACACCCGGAAACTGGAGACGCCGGGGCAACCGGCGACGTTCACCGCGGACAATCCGTACGCGGGACCGTGGTGTCGGGAGACGGGAGCACCGAACGGGAAACTGCCGAATCACCTCGTCATCTTCGGCGGGGCTCCGGGTAACGTCGTTCGCTACCAGTTCTCCGTGAGCGGTCGGCTACGGAAGAGCGGGCGGAGCGACGGCGCGCCCATCGCCGACCGCTACGTCACCGTCGATGCGGAGGACGAACTGTCCGGGAACCGTGCCCGTGGAGCGGTCGCGGGGGGTGGCGACGCCTACCGATTCTCCGGCGACATCACCGCGTTCGAAATCGACGGCGACGCGACCGTCTACCTCAACGGGCGGCGAGTGAACCCGGACGAACTCGGCGGGGAAAACAACGGGACCGGCGGCGACGAGACGGGAGGTAACGAAATGGACGACAAGAACGGAAAATCGTCGAAGCGCATCGAATTCCTCGGTTGCGAACGGGCGGTGGTGACGGGCGACTTCGAACGGGTGACTATCGATACGTCGTGGTACGGGCCGGGCGGGTTCGCCACCTCGTACAACGAAATCGGTCCGGTGAGCGGCCGGACGCAAATCGACAGGTCGAACGTCGGCGACATCGGGGAATCCGGGTTCGTCATCGTCACCATCGCCGCCTACGAGTCGGGGAGCGCCGAGCCGACGATATCGAAGCGCAACCCGAACACGGAAGCGTGCGACCGGAAAATTCGTCCGACGACGGAAACGACCGAGACGACCGATACGACGGGTCAGACGATCGAGACCGAAACACAGGGGAGAACGACGCGGGAACCGGAGACCAGCGGGCAGACGTCCGAACCGACGACAGCGCAACGGGGAGAGACGACCGACGGTG
>NZ_MEIH01000255.1:0-11419 GCF_001723155.1 Haladaptatus sp. W1 | reverse complement strand
GTACACGTCGCCGCACTTCGACGACGTTCGTGAGCGAATCACCGTCGATGGGCGTAAAATCACCGAGACGGCGATGGTCGAGTACGTCGAAGCCGTCTCGGAGTACGTGACCGAACGGGCGACTCACGGCAACTCGCCGACGTTCTTCGAGGGGATGACCGCGCTGGCGCTCTGGTACTTCGGGCGCGAGGACGTGGACGTCGCCGTCCTCGAAGTCGGCATCGGCGGGCGGTACGACGCGACGAGCGTCGTGGACCCCGTCGCCTCGGCGGTCACCAGCGTCACGCTCGAACACACGGGCATCATCGGCGAGACGGTCGAGGAAATCGCCACGGACAAGGCACACGTCGCGCCAGAGGACGCGCCGCTCGTCACCGGCGCGACGGGGGACGCCCTCGACGCGGTTCGAAAACAGGCGGGCGACGTGCTCGTCGTCGGCGACGGCGAGGACAGCGACGTGCGGGCGACCTACGAAGGACGGACGAATCACACCGAGGCGGCCATCTCGCTGTCGGGTCCGGACTGGAACCTCGAAACCTCGATTCCGCTACTCGGCGAGTATCAAGCCCAAAATGCGGGTATCGCCGCGGTGCTCGCCCGGCAGGTCGCCGACGTGACCGACACCGACCTCGCCCGCGGGCTTCGGAAGGGGTTCTGGCCCGGCCGGTTCGAAGTGATGGGGACGGACCCGCTCGTCGCGCTCGACGGGGCGCACAACCCCGGTGCGTGTGCCGCCCTCGCCGACACCATCGCGGAGTTCGACTACGACGACCTCCACTTCGTTTTCGGCGCGATGCACGACAAGGACGTCGAAGGGATGGCGAACGCGCTCCCGACGCCCGATCACGTCGTCGCCACCCACGCGAACATCGACCGCGCGGAGGACGAAGCGGTCATCGCGCGGGTGTTCGAGGACAGCGGCGTGGAGCACGTCGAACGAATTCGCTCGGTCGAGAGCGCGCTCGATAGCGCGCTCGCGGCGGCCGACGAGGACGATTTCGTCCTCGTCGTCGGGTCGCTGTTCGCCGTGGCGGAGGCGCGGACCCGCTGGACGCGGGCCGAAATTCCGAAGCAAATCGCCGACATGGACGACGCGCGCGAGGCGCTGGAAACCAGCCACGTGACACACACCGAGAACGTCAGAATTCGCGGAAAAGCGGTTCACCGCGTCGTCAAAACCCGCGTCCAGACCCGGCAGGCACGGCGCATCAAAGAGGAGATGCTCGCCCTCGGCGGCGAGTGTGCGCGCTCCGGGCTCAAAGACCGGGACGACGAGAACATCGACGTGCTGTTGATGGGCACGCTGACCCAGTACAAACGGCTCGCGGAGGCGCTCGACGACGGACCCTACGGCCTGTCGGTCTTCGCCGACGACATCCGGGAGACGCTCGGCATCCGGCGGTCGGATTCCGACGGGGACGGAGACGGCCGCGACCACGGCTACCCGTGGGAGGGTCGAACCGCCGTGATGGGCATCCTCAACGTGACGCCGGACAGCTTCCACGACGGCGGGCAGTACGAGGCACACGAGGACGCCATCGAGCGCGCGGAACGAATGGTCGAGGCGGGCGCGGACGTCATCGACATCGGCGGCGAGAGCACGCGCCCCGGCGCGGAGGAAGTGTCGAACGAAGAGGAAATAGAACGCATCGTCCCCGTCATCGAGCGAATCAGCGACCTCGACGCCATGATTTCCGTCGATACTCGCAAGGCCGAAGTCGCCCGCGCCGCGCTGGAAGCGGGCGCGGACATCCTGAACGACGTGTCCGGATTGGAGGACCCCGAAATGCGATTCGTCGCCGCCGAGTACGACGCGCCGTTGGTCGTCATGCACAGCCTCGACGCGCCGGTGGTTCCGGAGCACACGGTGGAGTACGACGACGTAGTCGAGGACGTCATCGCGGAACTGGAAGAGCGCGTCCTGCTCGCCGAGAAGGCCGGACTCGACCGGAGCAAGATAATCGTCGACCCCGGACTCGGCTTCGGCAAGGCCCCCACGGAAAGTTTCGAACTCCTCGGTCGGACGGGCGAACTGCACGCCCTCGACTGTCCCATCCTCATCGGCCACTCGCACAAATCGATGTTCGAACCCATCGCGGACGAGGACCGAACGGCCGCGACGGTCGCCGGGACGACCATCGCGGCCGAACGCGGGGCGGACATCGTTCGAGTGCACGACGTGCCGGAGAACGTCGCCGCCGTCCGCGCCGTCGAGGCGGCCAACGCGGACCGCGAGGAGTAGACGGCGGCGCTATCCCGCGCTCGCCTCTCCCCCGTCGAACGGTTTCAACTGCTCGGCCTCGGTGAACGCGTAGCGACCGACGAGCAGGGTGCTCGCCATGCTCGTCAGTCCCCCGGCGGCGAACAGCATCGCCATGATGACGAACTGGTACTCGGCGGCGTAGATGGGGTTCGCGCCCGCCAGAATCATCCCGGACATCATGCCGGGGATGTAGACGAGTCCGAGGCTCTTCAGCGACTCCACCATCGGAATCAACGACGCCCGCACGCTCGTCGTCACGTACTCGGAGACGACGTTCTCCGGGGCGACGCCCAGCGCGAGGACGGCCTCGATTTCCGCGCGGTTCGATTCTATCTCTCCCTTGAACCGGTCCAGCGCGAGCGAGTTGGTTTTCATGGCGTTCGCGATGACCATCCCGCCGACCGGAATCAGGTTCCGAACGGTCGCCTCTATCGCGCCCGCGGCGACCATCGTGACGATGACGAGTCCCGACCCGAACGCGATTCCGACGAGCGAGACGCGGAAGACGCCGGGAACGTCCTCGCCGCGGTCCTTCGAAATCCACGCGGCGATTCCCATCATTGCCACGAGCACTAGCCCGCTCCACGCGAGGCTCACCGAGAAGAGCACGCCGATGACCGACCCCATCGCTATCACCTGCACGAACCCGCGGACGAACGACCGCCCGAGTTCCGTTTCGAGGTCGAGGTTTCGGACCGCCGAGACGACGAGGACGACGAGCGCCAACGCCGACGCGACGGCGACCTGTCCGAGTCCCCGGAGCACGTCCGGGTTTCCGAACTGGTCGAAAAAGCTCACGCCATCACCTCCGACACGGGTCCGACCGATTCGAGCCTCCCGTCTTCGAGCAGCGCAACGCAGTCCGCCAGCCGACGCGCTTGCGACTCGTCGTGGGTGACGAGGACCGTCGTCAGGTCGGTTTCGCGGACGAGTCCTTCGAGGAGCGCTTCGACCCGTTCCTCGGACGACGAATCGAGGCTCGACGTCGGTTCGTCGAGCAGGAGCACCTCGGGTTCGGTGACGAGCGTCCGGGCGATGGCGACGCGCTGTGCCTCGCCGCCCGACAGGTCCGCGACGTCCCGGTCGGCGTAGCCGTCGAGGTTTATCCGTCCCAGCAATTCTTCGACGATTCCGTCCGCGACCGTCTCACCGCGAAGCCGCGGGCCGATGGTCACGTTCTCGAAGACCGTCCCGTCCCGGAGCGCGGGCGACTGGGGAACGATGCCGATTCGGCGACGGACTTCCCGGGGCGGAAGGTCGCGGTAATCCGTCCCGTCGAGAAACACGGTTCCGTCGGTCGGTTCGTCGAGCCGGTTGAGGAGCCGAAGGAGCGAGGATTTCCCCGACCCGGATGGACCGAGCACCGCGAGTACGTCCCCCTCCGACACCGAGATGGAAACGCCATCGACGATTCGGTCCCCGCCGACGACTCGCGTGAGTCGTTCGGTTTCGAGTTTGGTCGCCATGCGTTGTCCGCCGGTACGGGTGGCATCGGTTTGAATTCTCCTCCGGAGGGTATCGATGCCCGATATACCCGTCGTCACCGCTCCGACTCCAACAGTAGTCGGTAGTACGGGTTTCGTTCACTCTGTAGACCGTCATCGACGGAGCGCGGTGTTTATCACTCGTATCGACGGCCTCTCAGGATGCGAATGACCGCGATTGTTCTCAAAAGAATCCGAACGAATCCTGCACGTCGCGGTAGCAGTCGAGATACCGTTCCAGCACGGGGTCGTGGTCGTAGCGCTCGAACTCCTCGTTTTCAGTCATCCGCGGGAGGTCGGCGGCCGACCGAAGCGCGTCGGTGAGTTCCTGCTCGCTCGTCGTTCGGAAGGTGCGTTCTTCCTGCTCGACCAGTTCGTGGGCGCTCGATTCGACGTGATACTCGACGACGCCCGCACAGCCACACACCAGCGCGCGCAACAGGTCCGTCGGGAACGCTTCGCGCCGCGCGGTCTGGACGTAGACGTGCGCGCCGCGAAACACCGGAATCCGTTTCTCGACCGGTTGTGCCCCCGTGAACTCCACGCGGTCGTCGATGCGGAGGTCCGAGGCCTGTCGCTCGTACCCCTCGCGCTCGGGGCCGTCGCCGATGATGACGGCGTGCCAGCCCTTATCGCGGAGTTCTGCCAGCGCCAGAAAGAGGCTCTCGACGTTGGCGTCCTCGTCGAGGCGGCGCGAGTAGACGATGTTGGCACCGTCGACGACCCGCGCGTCCCGGATGGCGTCCATGTCGATGCTGTTCGGAATCACCCGCACGTCGCCGCCGTCCGCGCCTAATTCCCGGACGCGGGTCCGTATCGTCTCGGACGGCGTGATAACTTCGTCCGGTGCCCGCGCCGCCATCCTGAGCGACTTCGAGGTGCTCTCGATTTCGGACGGCGACTCGTACCAGTCCACGACGAGCGGTGCGCGCGCGAGTTTACTCGCCGTCTTCGCCGCGAGGACGTGCTTCGGAACCGCGGCCGCGTGGATCACGTCGGGTTTCGAACGGCGGAGCGCGCCGGGGAGCGAGAGCGCGAAGCGCCGCGACGGACTTTGGCCCGGCGGGTCGGTCGTCACCGCGTGATACACCACTCCGTCCTGTTCGAACGTTTCGTGGTCGCCGTCCCACCACTGGGCACAGAAAACCGTGACGTCGTGGCCGCGATTCGCGAGCAGTTCTGCGAGACGTCTAAGTCTGCGGGTTCTCCCCGTGTCATCGTGTTGAGCCGTCACTTCTGCGACGAACGCGACGCGCATACTCCTCGCCACGAAACGAGAAAGTAAAAGTCTTCTTTCATCTGCGCGCCGATAGTGAAAACCTCCTGAACGGTCGTCGAGGATTCACAAGAACCGGCCGTCGTCGCCGAACTCCACGGCGAGGTCCGGGGTCGCGCCCTGAAACCGCTGCTGCCAACAGTGACGGTCGTAGAAGTGCGCCGTGGCTGTCATGCCAAACGCGACGAGGACGAACGTCGCAAGTTGGAACCCCGAAGCGGGGACGAGTTCGAACCATCCGAGCGCGAGCAACAGCGCGCTGACCGCCGAGAGCACGACGTACAGTTTGTGCCACGGGACCGTCGTCTGGGAGTCCGTCGCAAGATACAACTCGAAATCCCGTGCGCCGTCCGTAAACGACACCTGCTTCGAATCCCGGTCGTAGCTGACGATACCGATGTTCTCCAACTTCGGAAGATGGGTCTGATACAGCGCGCTGTACACCGATTTTCGCTGCTCCGGAGACACCTCCTCCCGAGAAATATTGTTCTCCCACGCCGCTATCTGTTCGGCGAGTTCTCCCAACTCGACGGAACCGCGCTGCCGATTGAGCGAGTAGAGAACGTAGCGCCTGCGTAGGTTCTTCACCGCGTCGTACACCTCCTGTTCTGAGAACGCCCGCGACCGTGCCCGGTCGGTGCGCTCCCGTGTCTGTGTCGTATTCATTCCTCCCACCCTGTCGGTGCGTAGACGCCGAGATACCGCATAAATCAGCGACTCCGTTTACCCCGTATCGCTCGATGTCCCGATTTCGTAAACAGTTTATCGACTGACAAACGTGCACCCGAACCTACCACCGGTGGCCGGACGCCGAACGATGCGGTTTCCGCGCTGCCAGCGACTCAATCGGCTGTTACTCGCTCGTTGGCGCGAACAAATCCGACCATTCCCGCACGGCGGCCGGCGGCGAATCGAGGCTTTTCGTCGGGTCGTCGTTACGACATCGACGCACTCACGCGGCCGATTCGCCGCGGCATGTTTCCGTCGTCGTGTTCGCCGCGGTCGGGCGTTGTTTCGTCAGCATCGGCGTCGCGCGTTCGTCGTCGTACACCGTGACGTAGGTTATCGTTGTTCCGCTGCCCTGCACTGGAACGGCGATGCGCGTGGTCCCGTTCAGCGGGCCGTACTCGAAGTACGACGTCGCAACGCCGTCCGGCGCGTACCACGTCGTTCCGATGCCGACGCGCTCGGCCGCGCCGTGAATCACGACCGTCGAGTTGTTGACGAACTCGACCTGAACCGTCTCGTTCGACGTCTCCGTTCCTGACCGCTCGTCGTGTGTCCCCGCTCGGTCGTGCGTCGTCGTTTTCGCTCGTTGCTCGTGTGTCATCGTCCCCGTCCGGTGGCCGTCGGTTGGGTGTCCGTGCGTCGTGGCGACGACGCCACCGCTTCCGACGATACACAGGCAGGCGATAGCGACCGCGAGGACGCGTCGTTTCTCGGTTTGCATGGCATCCGCGCCTCTCACGCAGGGGTTTTTGTTATATACCGGCTACTCTCTGGAAACGATAACTTTACCCCTCGAACGCCGCCATTACCGCTCTTCAGAATCGGAGGTGGGCTTCTGTAGACTCGTGATTTCGACCATTATGTCGGGGAGCTCATCGTTCGGGAGGCGGAACGTCCACGACCGGTCGAAATCGATTCCGTTCCGTGCGCTCGTTTCGAGCAGTTTTCCGAGTTCGTCCTCGAACTCGTCCACCGAGAGCAGTTCCGGTTCACCCTCCACGGTGTTAGCACCCGGTGCCGTCGGCGGTAAATCGTCGATTACCGTCGAATACTTGGATCGTTCCGGTCGTATCGATCCGCACCGTGCACCCGTGAAACGGGAACTGGACCTGTCCTATCTCCCCGATATCGTCTATATCGAACGAGCTAAAGAGGGATTCGAGCGCATCGCAGTCGAGCGTCTTTTGGAGTGGCGGCATCTCCTCCATCGGCGTCCCAGTAACCTCCGAAACGGCTGCGCTGACAGCAACGACGACACTGTCGGTTTCAGTGTTATCGAATGAGAATTCCCGTATCAAATCGGAGTCACTGTGAGAATTTTGAGATGTCGTATCCATACTATATCACGAAACGTACTACAAATCAAGCTATCGGTCGTCCAAAGTCTGTGCCTTTGTATCTCCGTCCTTTAAGTACGATGAGATGTATTTTATATTTTCATTACACATCGTTCACTAACGTCGGGTGTTATCGACGACCAAAGCTCTATCCCGTCAGCGGGAAAACCGACCGACGATGACATCCTACGATTTCGAACGCTATCTGAACGTTCGAAGCGCGTACGGCGCGTCGTTCGACCCGACGGGGGAGCGTCTGAGCTTCCTGTTGAACACGACCGGCGTCCCGCAGGTGTGGCAGTTGGACGGTCCGCGCGCGTGGCCCCAGCAATCGACGTTCTACGACGAGCGGGTAACGTTCGTCTCGTGGTCACCCGAGCGCGACGAACTCGCCTTCGGGATGGACGAGGGCGGGAACGAACGCCAGCAATTGTTCCGCCTCGACGGCGACGGCGAAACCATCACCCCCCTTACGGCGATGCCCGACGCGAAACACCGATGGGGCGGCTGGAACTCCGACGGGTCGCAGTTCGCGTTCGCGTCGAACCGGCGTGACAACGCTGTCTTCGACGTGTACGTGCAGGACCGCACCGGGACCGGGGACGATGCCGAGATGGTGTACGAGGGCGACGGGTGGCTCTCGCTCGCCGGATGGGGTCCGGACGACGACCGCCTCGTCGTGGTCGAATCCCATTCCTCGTTCGACCGGGACCTGTACGTCCTCGACATCGAATCCGGCGACATCGAACACGTCACCCCGCACGAGGGGAACGTCCGGTATCAGGGCATCAACTGGGGTCCGGACGGCGACGCGCTCTACCTCGTCACCGATGAAGGGGCGGACACGATGTATCTCGCCCGCCTCGACCTCGACACCTACGATATCGAACTCGTCGAGGAGGGCGGGAGCTGGAACGTGGACGGCTGTGCGCTGGACGAGGATACCGGTCGGCTCGTCTACTCGCGCAACGAGGACGGGTACACGGAACTCACCGTCGGCGAGTTGACCGGCGAGACGACCATCCGCGAGTTCCCGACGCCCAACCTGCCGCACGGTATCGCGGGGGGCGTCAGTTTCGGCCCCGACGCGGAGCGATTCGCCATCTCCGTCACCGGCAGCGCGAGCGCGACCAACGTTTACGTCGTCGAGACGGAAACGGGCGAGGCGGAGCGCTGGACCGACGCATCGACGGGGGGCTTCCGACCGACTCGTTCGTCCGCCCGAAACTCGTCCACTTCGAGAGCTTCGACGGCCGTTCGATTCCCGCGTTCTTCTCCGTGCCCGAGGACGCGAGCGCGGGCGAAACGCCGGTCATCGTGGACATCCACGGCGGCCCGGAGAGCCAGCGTCGTCCGTCGTTCAACCCGGTCAAACAGTACTTCCTGAACCGCGGGTACGCCTACTTCGAGCCGAACGTCCGCGGTTCGTCGGGCTACGGCACGGAGTACACCCATCTGGACGACGTGGAAAAGCGGATGGATTCGGTCGCCGACGTCGAGGCCGGTGTCGAGTGGTTACACGACCAGCGCGCTGTGGACCCCGACCGAATCGTTGCCATGGGCGGCTCCTACGGCGGGTTCATGGTCCTCGCGGCGCTGACGGAGTACCCCGACCTGTGGGCCGCCGGGGTGGACGTCGTGGGCATCGCCAACTTCGTCACGTTCCTCGAAAACACGGGCGACTGGCGCCGCGAACTCCGCGAGGCCGAGTACGGTTCGCTCGAAGACGACCGCGAGTTCTTGGAGTCCATCAGTCCCATCAACAACATCCACGAAATCGAAGCGCCGCTGCTCGTCCTCCACGGGAGAACGACCCGCGCGTCCCCGTGGGCGAGGCCGAGCAGATAGCCGAAGAAGTCGCCGAACAGGGCGTCCCGGTCGAAAAACTCGTCTTCCCCGACGAGGGCCACGGCTTCTCGAAACTGGAAAACCGCATCGAGGCGTACACGAAGACGGCCGAGTTCTTGGAGCAGTACGTCTAAGCGCGGTCGGATAGCCGTTCACAACTCCTTTTCGTACACGAACTCCGTCACACCGAGCGCCGCATCGTCCCGCTCTTCGGTGCGCTCGAAGCCGCGGGATTCGTAGAATCCCACGCCGACCTCGTTGTCGGCGAGGACGGTCAATCGAAGTCGGTCGGCGTTCCGGTCTTCCAACCGCCGTTCGGCGCGGGCGAGCAAGCGGGTTCCCAGCCCCGACCCCCACTCGTCCGAAACGACGTAGATGCGCACGAGTTCGAAGATACTCTCCTCTTCCTCGGCGTCGGGCGCGACGTGGACGAACCCGACGAGTCGGTCGCGTTCGGCGACGAAGAACTCGTGGCTCGGTCGTCGCGCGCTCTCCCGGAGTCGGTCGGGGTCGTACCACCGGTCGATGGTGTCGTCCACGGTCTCCGCGCCGATGATGTCGTCGTAGGCGGCGTGCCACGATTCGCGGGCGACGCGCCGAATACCGGCGGCGTCGGCGGGTCGCGCTGGACGGATTGCGGGCGATGTCATTCGAGAGTGACGAACGCCGCGATGCAAAGTCCTTCCGCGCCACTGTCGCGTGATACCATTGAACACGTCGGTAGCTGTCAATCAGGAGAAAACTTTTGTGCACGGCATCGAAAGTCCCGCCATGGCCGCCATCGAAACGAAGTCCCTCACCAAGCGATTTGGCGATGTCGTCGCGGTTCGAAACCTCGACTTGACGGTCGAGGAGGGCGAAATATTCGGCTTCCTCGGTCCCAACGGGGCGGGGAAATCCACCACCATCAACATGCTGTTGGATTTCATGCGCCCCACCGACGGAACGGCGACGGTCCTCGGCTACGACGCACAGGACGAATCCCGAACCATCCGCGACCGAATCGGCATCCTCCCCGACGGGTATCGGCTCTACGACCGGCTGACGGCGCGCGAACACCTCGAATTCGCCATCGACGCGAAGGACGCGACCAACGACCCCGCGGTGCTCATCGACCGCGTTGGGCTGTCACAGGAGGACGCCGACCGGAAGGTGGGCGGCTACTCGAAAGGGATGACACAGCGCCTCGCGTTGGCCGCCGCGCTGGTCGGCGACCCCGACCTCCTGATACTCGACGAACCCTCCTCGGGACTGGACCCCCACGGCATCGCGGAGATGCGCGAACTCCTCCGCGAGGAGGCCGACTGCGGCACGGCCGTGTTCTTCTCCAGCCACATCCTCTCCGAGGTCGATGCGGTCTGTGACCGCGTTGGTATCATGAACGACGGCGAACTCGTCGCACAGAACACCGTCGAGCGACTTCGGGAGCTGACCGGTTCCCGCTCGCAACTCCTCCTCTCCGTCGAGCGCGTGCCGACGGGCCTCGACCTGACCGCCATCGACGGCGTGTCCGAGGTGTCCGTCGAGGAATCCATGCTCCGCGTGTCGTTTTCCGACCCCGTGACGAAACCGCAGGTCGTCAAGCGCGTGGACGCCGCGACGACCGTCACCGACATCAAATCGGAGGAAGCCTCGCTCGAAGAGCTGTTTACCACCTACACGACGGGCGACGAACCCGAGGACGACCCCGACGCTCGTATGGAGGTCACCGCATGAGTTGGGTGTCGGTGGCGAGAAAGGATTTCATCGACTCCCGGCGCTCGAAGGGGCTGTGGGCGCTCATCGGCCTGTACGTCGCGCTGCTCGCACTTACGGTGTACGTCGCACCTTCGGACGTCGGCATGACGAATGTGCTTCGACTCCTCGCGCTCGTCGGAATTTTCATCATCCCCATCAGTGCGCTTATTATCGCCTATCTCGCCATCGCGGGCGAACGCGAGTCCGGGAGCATCAAGTTCCTCCTCGGTCTCCCGAACACGCGCCTCGACCTCGTTATCGGGAAGTTCGTCGGTCGGTCGGCCGTCGTCGCCGTCGGTCTCGCGTTAGCGTTCGCCATCGCGGCCATCGAAGGGTCGATTCTCCTCGCGTCGGTCGATATCGCGATTCTCGCGCAGTTCTTCCTCCTGTTCCTCTTCTTCGCCGTAACGTACATCGCCATCGCGGTCGGCCTCTCGGCGGCGTGCGCGTCACGGTCGCGGGCGATGGCCAGTTCGGTCGGCGTCTTCTTCGTGTTCAACGTCCTCTGGACGGTCCCGGCGATTTCGCCGTCGCGGGCGCTTCGATTCATTGCCGACGACACGCTCGGCGTGCACCTCTCAGCACAGATTTACGAGTTCGTCTACCTCGTCAGCCCGCCGTACGCGTTCCAACGCGCCGCGGACCTCGTGTTCACCGATCAGCAACTCTACTACTTCCGCGTCATCGGCCAGAACGCGACGGTGCCGTTCTTCCTGGAGAAGTGGTTCATGCTGGTCATCCTCGC
>NZ_MEIH01000254.1:0-9369 GCF_001723155.1 Haladaptatus sp. W1 | reverse complement strand
CCGACGACACGCTCGGCGTGCACCTCTCAGCACAGATTTACGAGTTCGTCTACCTCGTCAGCCCGCCGTACGCGTTCCAACGCGCCGCGGACCTCGTGTTCACCGATCAGCAACTCTACTACTTCCGCGTCATCGGCCAGAACGCGACGGTGCCGTTCTTCCTGGAGAAGTGGTTCATGCTGGTCATCCTCGCCGCGTGGCTTGTCGTCCCGCTCGTCCTCGGCTACTGGCGGTTCGAGCGCGCGGACCTCGGTTGACCTATTATGCCATGACATATCGTGGCAACATACTTTTAACTACCCTAAGGAATATATGGGCGTTATGGCCGCCATACAAACGACTGGTCTCACCAAGCGGTTCGGTGACGTGGTCGCGGTCCGTGATCTCAACCTCCAAGTGAACGAGGGAGAAGTCTTCGGCTTCCTCGGTCCCAACGGATGCGGGAAATCGACCACCATCAACATGCTGATGGACTACATCCGCCCGACCGACGGGACGGCGACGGTCCTCGGCTACGACGCACAGAACGAGACGCAGGCGATCCACGAGCGGATCGGTATTCTCCCCGACGCGACCGACCTCTACGGTCGGCTCTCGGGGCGAAAGCACATCCAGTTCGCCATCGACTCCAAGGGCACGAACGAGGACGCGGACGACATCCTCGAACGCGTCGGTCTCTCGGCGGACGACGCGTCGCGCTCGGCGGGCGGCTACTCGAAAGGGATGCGCCAGCGCCTCGTCCTCGGCATGGCGCTGGTCGGCGACCCCGACCTCCTGATACTCGACGAACCGTCCAGCGGGCTCGACCCGCACGGCGTCCGCGAGATGCGCCAAATCATCCAGCGGGAGGCCGACCGCGGTACGGCCGTGTTCTTCTCCAGCCACATCCTCAGTCAGGTCGAGGCGGTCTGTGACCGCGTGGCCATCATGAACAAGGGCCAACTCGTCACCGTCGATACCATCGACGGCCTCCGGGATGCGGTCGGAACCGGTGCCACGATGGTGCTGACGGTCGATACCGTCCCGAACGTCGAATTGACGAGCGTCGAGGGCGTCACGGACATGTCCATCGACGGAAACGAGATTCACGTCACGTACTCCGACGCGAGTTCCAAGGCGAAAGTCATCAACACCGTCGAGCAGGCGGGCGCAACCGTCGCCGACATCAGAACCAAAGAGTCCTCGCTCGAAGACCTCTTCGAGGCCTACACGACCGGTTCCCAAGGTCAGCGGATCGAATCGGAGGCCCAAGCATGAGCTGGGCCGTCGTCGCGCGCAAGGATTTCGAGGACGCCGCGCGCTCGAAGATGCTGTGGGGTATCACGGTGCTATTCGTGCTCGCAACCGCGGGGACGATGTTCGCCGTCGGTTCGTTGACAGACGACTTCACCGCGAAACAGGCCATCGGATTCCTCAGTTCGCCCGCGACGCTCCTCGTTCCGCTCGCGGCGCTCGTCGTCGCGTACCTCGCCATCGCCGGTGAGCGCGAATCGGGGAGCATCAAGCTGTTGCTCGGCCTGCCGCACACCCGTCGGGACGTGCTGCTCGGCAAACTCGTCGGCCGCTCTCTCGTCGTCGGGGTCGCGACCGTCATCGCGTTCATCGCCGGGGCCATCGTCCTCGCGGTTCAGTTCGGCTCGTTCCCCGTGTCGGACTTCCTCGTGCAGGGAGTCACGACGTTCATCTTCGGAATGGTGTTCGTCGGCATCGCCATCGGCTTCTCCGCGATGGCGTCCACCCGCTCGCGCGCGATGGCGGGCGCTATCGGCCTGTACTTCCTCTTCGAACTCATCTGGGACATCGTTCCGGTCGGCGTCTACTATTTGATCGAGGGCGGAATGCCGAACGTGACGGACGGACTTCCGCCGTGGTACTTCCTCCTCCAGATAATCAACCCGAAGAACGCCTACAGCGTCGCGGCGAACTTCCTGTCCAACCCGAGCGGTGCGAGTCCGTACGCACAACTCGTCAACGGGACCGTCCCCTTCTACCTCGAAGGCTGGTTCGCGCTCGCGTTGCTCGCGCTCTGGTTGGTCGTTCCCGTCGCGCTCGGCTACTGGCAGTTCGAACGGGCGGACATCAGCTAAACCCGCATCAGAATAGATTTTTCGCGCCTTACGTCTCTTACGTCTGTTCGGGAGCGACTCTGCTGTCGGTCAGTTCCTTGTCCAACTCCGCGTCGTCCATCCCATCGAGCGTCGTCGAAAGCGACCGTTTCAGATGTCGTATCTCCGATACGAGAGTCTGGTACTCCTCGTGTCGGACCAGTTCGGTCTCGGCGATTCGCGCTTCGAGGGTCGCACGCTTCGACGACAGCACGAGGAGCTGTTGAACGTCAGTCGAGTACGTCGCCCGGCGGCGGAGGCTCTCTACGACGTCGTACAGCTCGTCCGGTTCGGTAATCGGCTTGACGACGTAGGCGTCGTATCCCAGTTCGAGCACGTCGAAATCCGGCTCGATCGCCGTCACCATTCCGACCCGACAGTCGATGTTCCTAGCTCGAATCGCCTCTAAAACGTCGTCGCCGCTCGTCTCGGGCATGTCCCTGTCGAGGAGGACGATATCGGGCGAATCGTCGAGCATAGCTATCGCTTCCGCGCCACTGTAGGCGGTTCGAACGTCGTACTCGTCTTCGAGCCAGCGGGTAAACAGGTCGGCAATCGGCTGTTCGTCATCGACGACGAGTATTTGGTACTCACTCATTCGTAGTCTCCGGGTCGCTGGACGGGCGGATTCCAATGTAGGGCGGGCGACGTCGGTTTCCGGGAGCTATCGCTCCGACCGGTTTCCCACACGGCCACCGTCGGCACCCGTGGGTCGGGTCGAGAGCGTCGTATACTTACAACACTCGGCAACCGCTGACCGAACGATTTCGTCTCGCATCGTCGGCCCCATTTCCAAACGTCCAATCACATGGAAACGATGTGGCGCGAAGTAGTTGAGACCACATGTTTCCCACGAAACACACTTAAGTGCATTGCTGATTCAACGTCTATCCATTCATCGGACGGAGTAGTCCGACGATGAGATTCGCATATCCGCGTCGAAGACGACCACCGACGGCCTGTGGAGAGATACCCAGTTCGTCGGCTAACTCTTCACGCGTGATTCCACGCGGTCGTTCGAAGTATCCTCCCTCGTAGGCAGTGATGAGCGTTTCCCGCTGTGCGGGCGTGACACCCGCGGAGTCGTGAACCGCTCGTTCCTGCATGGAGTACACTCGTTCGACCTCTATCGGAATTCCCTCATGTTGACAGAACGTCTGGAACGAGGACATCCCTTCTTGTGCCGGGAATCGGAGATGAAACGTCCAGTCGTCCGCCGTCCCACTCGCTTCCACGATAGTCGCGTTGGCTTCTTCGACTCCGTGGACGAGGTTCGTGATATCGTCGTTCCACTGTGTGTGGAACAACGTATTCTCAGTCAGAGTGTCGATCCTCGTGAGCGCGTTGAC
The DNA here is from genome assembly GCF_001723155.1 of Haladaptatus sp. W1. Classification (NCBI taxonomy): domain Archaea; kingdom Methanobacteriati; phylum Methanobacteriota; class Halobacteria; order Halobacteriales; family Haladaptataceae; genus Haladaptatus; species Haladaptatus sp. W1. The sequence continues at coordinate 5,915 of NZ_MEIH01000254.1, read as the reverse complement.
CGCCGGTTCGGCGCGTGCCGCCGCTTCGAACCGACAGATATCGCCACCGTGTGCCCAGAAGAAGGGAAATCTAGACATCCCAACCGGGACGACACGTTCGAGTTCTATTTGCACCTCCGGTGCCGCCTGCAACGCGCGGCCGAGTGCAAACTCGTCGGCGGATATCGAAATCTCAACGATGGAACTCATCTGTTTTCGATACCACCACGCGAAATCAGTTACGCGAAGGTAATCAATGTTGTTGCCAACTCCGATCAAAATGGGTACCACGTAATCGTCACCGATTACGAAAACGCGGCCGATACGTTCTCGAAACGCTACCGATATTCCTGACATATCTCGTCAGGCTCCCACTCGTATTGACTCTGTGATGCCAGCAAACGGTTCGGAAATTGACGCTCCATCCGTTCGAAATCCACTTCGAACTATTCAGATAACTTTCGTCGTCTCCGCCGCCTCGTACGCGGCGGCGCGACTCATCCCGTTTCCGAGGATGGTGTACCGATCGCGTATCTCGTGGGCCGTCGTGAGCGCTTCGACCACCGTCTCCGCGTCGATGCCGAGTTCGTCAGCCGTCGTCGGCGCGCCGATGGTCGCAAGGGCGTCGCGGATACCCCGCCAGTCGCCGCCGTGGAGGTACTCCGTGATGATGGACCCGACGCCGACCTGATGGCCGTGCAGCGCCGCCCCCGGCGCGATGCGGTCGAGTTGGTGCGAGAACAGGTGTTCCGCTCCGCTGGCCGGACGCGAGGAGTCGGCGATGCTCATCGCCACGCCCGAGGAGACCAGCGCCTTCACCACGACCCACGAGGACTCCTCCAGTCCGGGCCGAATGGTGTCGGCGTTGTCCACCAGCATCTCGGCCGTCATCTCCGCCAGCGTCGCGGCGTACTCGTGGAACTCCACGTTCTGGAGCCGCTGTGCCAGCCGCCAGTCCTCGACCGCCGTGTAGTTGCTGATGATGTCGGCACACCCCGCGGTCGTGAGTTCCCACGGCGCGTCGGCGATGATCTCCGTGTCCGCCACGACCGCCAGCGGCGGTTCGGCGGCCACGCTGTGGCGCGTGTCCTCCTCCGGGACCGACCCCCGCCCGCTGACGATGCCGTCGTGGCTCGCGGCCGTCGGAATCGAGACGAAGCCCCGCCCGATTTCGTCGCTCGCCATCTTGGCGATGTCGATGGCCTTCCCGCCGCCCACGCCCACGAGATAACCCGGATTTACTTCGTTCGCCACGTCGATGACCCGCTGAACGGACTCGAAACTCGCCTCCTCGATGACGACGGTTTCGACGCCCCATCCCGCGTCCTCGAACTGGTCCGCGACGCGCTGTCCCGCCACCTCGTTCGGCGTCGGACTCGTCACGAGCAGCGGTGTCCCGTGCAAGTGCAGTTCGTCGATGGCTGCCGTCGTCTCCGAGAGAACGCCATGGCCCACCACGACGTTCCGCGGCAGGCGAATCCACGAAGATTTCTCGAACATAGTGGTCTGTCTCTCCTACGCAGTCAAACAGTTTCCCCTCTTCCGACGAGTTCGAGATGAGTTTGTTTTGAATGGAGATGTCACTACTGCGGTGAAGACCGCGAAAGCCCCCGCCCGCTCACGGCCGCTACGAGAACACATTGCAGCTACTTTGACTGCAACTACCGAGAGGACTACCTCGAAAGCCCCCGTCCGCTCGGCACGAGTTGTTGTTACTTCTTCCGTGACTGCAAATACAGACGTCATTGAAACCGCACCGCAAACCGCATCAGCCACACCCTCCCCAGCCGATTCGCTTCGCTCATCCCTCGCACGCTTTATCGAGACGACTCGGACGATGGCTCGCGGCGGTGCCGCTCGTTTTCGAGGTTCCTTCGAAACCTCGCTGTCCTCGTCGTCTCGCCAGCGCGCGCCAGATTGAGAAGTCGGAATGCACGAACGAGATGAAACGAAATCAGTCGCCGATTGTTCACCGTAACCGCCGAATACGTCTCAGATGGTGTCGAGCACGCCGAGGACGCGCTTCTCGTTCTCGCGTCCGGGGTCGTACTCGCCGCCGTCGCGGTCGCTTTCGAGGTGTTCCTCGACGGTTCGTTCCATCGCCACGTCGAGCGGCGTGGACTCCCAGCCGAGCGCGGCGAGTTTGTTCGTGTCGAGGACGTGCGGGTAGTCGCGGTAGAGGATGTAGTCGTCGGTGGAGAGGTCGGCCGTCGAGAGTTCGCGGTCGCTGGCGTGGACGAGTTCGACGTCGATGTCGAGGGCGTCCGCGATGAGCGACAGCATCTCGTCCATCGTGACCAACCGTTCGTCGCCGACGTTGTAGGCCTCGCCGGGGTCGCCCTCCTCGGCGACGATGCGGAGCGCGCTCGCCACGTCCTCGGCGTAGGCGCGGTGCCAGACGTTCTGGCCGTCGCCGGGGACGACGAGACGGTCGTGTTCGTTCACGCGGTCTATCCAGAAGTCCAGTCGCTCGGTGTAGTCGTAGGGTCCGTAGACGATGCACGGTCGGACGCTCATGGCGTTGACGCCCCGTTCCGCGGCCTCGAAGATGGCGCGGTCGCCCTCCGCCTTTCGCGGGCCGTAGGAGTCGTGAGAGTCGTCGGTGGCCTGTTCGGCCGTGCAGGCACAGAGTTCGGTGTCGTTCTCCCGCTTGGGAATCACTTCGTTGCCGTAAGCGCTTCCGCTGGAGATGTAGACGTAGCCGTCCACGTCGGCGAAGATTTCGGTGGCCGCCCGGACCTCGCGGGGTTTGTAGGCCACGCAGTCGATGACGATGTTCGGGTCCACCTCGTCGCGCGCCGCTTCGAGCGCGCCGTCGTCCGTTCGGTCGCCCTCGAAGTGGCTCACGCCGTCCGCGTCGGCGAACGGGTTGTCGTGGTTCCCGCGGTTGAAGATGGTCACGTCGTAGCCGTTGTCGAGCAGGTCGGTCACGAGGTGGCGACCGATGAATCGCGTCCCGCCGATGACGAGTGCCGTGTTCATGTCGGGTCGATTGCGTGGCGGGCGGAAAACGCTACCGAAGGCGGAGAAGTACGAGCGGCGCGTAACTCGTCGCACGATTTCCGTGATGGCGGGCTGTGAGGCGAAAAACTGGACGGTTGGTCGGGAACGACCCCGTTAAAAACGTCCGAACGGGAGGATAGAGCGCGACGATACGCAAAAATCGGACGTAATGACTGCAACTGAGGTGACAAGTAGGAAGCTGCGGCCGGTAGAATGTTTATTGTTCATCCCGGAGTATGCCAAGTATGCAAGTACGCGAAGCGCGAACCGAGGACATCGCTGGAATCCAAGACGTCGCCGCGGAGTCGCTTGCGGCTTCATACGCACACTTCTTGGACGAGGAGATAATCGAACACGCCATCGAGGAGTGGTACTCCGAGGAGAACTTGGAGAACGAGTTCCAAAGCCGGGGGACGCTGTACCTCGTCGCGCTCGACGGGGGAGACGTGGTGGGGTTCACGCAGAGCGAGGTGCTCCCCGACGTCCCCGAGGGGAACATCCTCTGGTTGCACGTCCACCCCGATTACCGGGGTGAGGGTATCGGAACGACGCTCCTCGGGCAGACGAAGGAGAAACTCGAAGACAAAGAGGTCGAAACCCTCTCCGGACTCGTCCTCGCCGGAAACGAGGAGGGAAACCAGTTCTACCGAGACCACGGGTTCACCAAGGTCGGCGAGCGGACGGCCGAAATCGGCGACGAGACGTACACCGAGAACATCTACTCGGAGAGCGACGAACCGATACTGGAAGCCCGCGAGTTCGACGGAGAAACCAGATACATCAACCGCTCGGAAACCAGTCGGGGGTCGAAAGCGCCGTTCTTCTCCGTGTTCAACGACAAGGCGGGTGAGGACCGCTACGGCTACTTCTGCTCGAACTGCGAGACGCTCGACAACGCGATGGACAGCATGGAGCGCATCGAGTGCAACGTGTGTGGCAACAAGCGGAAGGCGGCGCGGTGGGACTCGGCGTACCTCTGAAAATCAGCGACCGCTTTTTTCGGGGTCAGTCGTCCGACGGCACTCGAAAGCCGGACGACTGTCGGGCCGCCGAAACCGGACTGGGGGGCGACGTTCGAACGTCTTCTTTGCCCTCTTCGATGGCCTGCTGGTAGGCGTCGGGCATGACCTTCACGAAGGAGACCGATTCCCAGTCGTCCAGCACCGACAGCGCCGTTTCGCTGCCCGTTGCGGCGGCGTGGTTTTCGACCAACCGCCGTACTACCGCCTCGTCGCGCGCGTCCAAGTCGGACGAGAGCGAGACGCTCTCGCCGTTGACGCGCTCGCGGAGTTCGTCGCCGTCGCCCAACACGTAGGCCACGCCGCCCGTCATCCCGGCCGCGAAGTTCTCGCCGATTTCGCCGAGGACGACCGCGACGCCGCCGGTCATGTACTCACAGCCGTGGTCACCGACGCCCTCGACGACCGTTTTTGCGCCGCTATTACGAACCGCGAAGCGCTCGCCCGCGACGCCGTTGACGTACAGTTCGCCACCCGTCGCGCCGTACAGGGCGACGTTGCCGACGATGACGTCGTTCGAATCGTAGCCAGCGTCGGCAGGGGTTTCGACTACGACCCGGCCGCCCGAGAGGCCCTTTCCTACGTAGTCGTTCGCCGCACCGGTCAGGAACAGGTCCACGCCGGACTGGCAGAACGCGCCGAAACTCTGTCCGGCGGCACCGTCGAACCGGCAGGTGATGGACCCGTCCGGCAGTCCCGCTTCCCCGTGAAGCGCGGAGATGCGACCCGAGAGCATCGCGCCGACGGCGCGGTCCTGGTTCGTTATCGGACGCTCGATTTCGATCGGTTCCTCGCCGTCCAGCGCGCCGCGCGCGGCGTCGAGGAGGTCGTGGTCGAGGTGGTCGTCCAACTCGTGATCCTGTTCCCGCGTCTCGGTTCGGCTGCCACCGTTCGCAGGGTCGGCGAGCACGCTCGAAAGGTCGAGGCGACGCGCCTTCGGATGGTCGGTGTCGCGCTGCCGGAGCAGTTCGACGTGGCCGACCATCTCCTCGACGGTGCGGAAGCCGAGTTCGGCCATTATCTCTCGAAGTTCCTCCGCGATGAACGCCATGTAGTTGATGACGTGCTCCGGTTCGCCGGGGAACCGCTCCCGAAGCTCCTCCCGCTGGGTGGCGATGCCGACCGGGCAAGTGTTGGCGTGGCAGTTGCGCGCCATCACGCAGCCGCTCGTGACCAGACTCGCCGTCCCGAACGAGTACTCCTCCGCGCCGAGCAGGGCCGCGACGGCGACGTCGCGGCCGGTCTTCAGGCCGCCGTCCACGCTGACGCGGATGCGCGAGCGAAGCCCGGTTTGGTGGAGCATCTGGTTGGCCTCGGCGAGGCCGAGTTCCCACGGCAATCCGGCGTTCTTGATGGACGTTCGCGGACTCGCACCCGTACCGCCCGAGTGACCCGAGATGTGTACGACGTCGGCCTTGGCCTTGGCGACGCCCGCCGCGACGGTGCCGACGCCCGCTTCGGAGACGAGTTTCACGTTGACCTCCGAGCCGTCGCTTCCCGCCTTCAGGTCGTAGATGAGCTGTTTCAGGTCCTCGATGCTGTAGATGTCGTGTTGCGGCGGCGGCGAGATGAGGCCGACGCCCGGCGTCGCGTGGCGGACGTGCGCTATCATCTCGTTCACCTTCTTGCCGGGCAGATGGCCGCCCTCGCCGGGCTTCGACCCTTGGGCCATCTTGATTTGCACCTCGTCGGCCGACTGGAGGTAGCGGCTCGTGACGCCGAACCGCCCGCTCGCCACCTGTTTCACCGAACACTCGCGTTCGGTGTCGAAGCGCTCGGGGGGTTCGCCGCCCTCGCCGGTGTTCGACTTGCCGCCGATGCGGTTCATGGCGATGGCGTTGTTCTCGTGCATCTCCGGCGAGAGCGACCCGAGGCTCATCGCCGCCGTGGAGAACCGGGTCACGATGTCCTCGA
>NZ_MEIH01000253.1:0-16746 GCF_001723155.1 Haladaptatus sp. W1 | reverse complement strand
AGTTCCATGCACGACGCTACGTGCTCCGGTTTGGAGTACTGTTGGGCTCCGGCATTCGATTCCGCAACCGCGGAAAATAGAGGAAGTGACTACTTCAGCGCGGCGTCGAACGCCTGTTGGAGGTCCGCCTTCAGGTCGTCCACGTGCTCGATGCCGATGCTGGCGCGGATGAGGCGTCGGTGAGTCCGGCGGCCAGAATAGAAGTCCGCTCCCCAGTGCGAGCCCTAGATAATAACGGTCCCAGGGAAGCGTCGGTTTGGTGAATACGTTTAGATAGTCATCGAATACTCGTATACGGTTCGTCGGCCGAATTTTCCCGGTCTCTGGGTTGTAGTCAATGATCCCAGCATCGGCAAGTGCCGGAATGTGGGTCTGGTACAGCGAAATGTAGACCCGTTTTCGTTGTTTACTGAGGAGATCTGTTGGCGACGTATTGTATTCCCAGGCAGCAACGTGGTCGGTCACATCGGAAAAATCGACAGCGCGATTTTCTCGTCGCAGATAGTGAACTGCATATCGTCGTCGCATGTTCTTCAATAACTCGAACACCTGATCCTGGATAGTTCAGTTCGGTTCATTGAATCGTTCAGTTGTTCAGTGAATACCTTCATGCCACTCTCCTCGGCGAGCGACGGTTGAGTCCAACGATACAGAGAACACCATTTGACAGCCTAGTCACTCTTCTTCGGCATTGTTATCTCGCTGCTGTTTCCGGGTAGCAGCTCTCTACGGCCAATGTTATCAGAGTAGAATTATCCCCTTTTGTTGAGAGAGCGTTTGAACAGTGGTTTTACTCAAAGCAACACCAGTTGGTGAGGGCTTTCACCAACTGAAGGTACTCGGTACCGCTTCGAAGGAATTTCCTGTTTGATATAATGGACCGACTACTTCCATTCGGGTATACGAATTGGTGTCGTTTTGACTTTCATCCGACTATCTCTTCTGATTTTGGTGCTATCATTAGCATCCGCGTTTGTAGACTCGCTCTATAGGATCTGCGGTGAAGTTACGAAGCACTAGATGCTGATTACACCGTTGTAATAGAGGGGGATCGCGAACGCGACCCCCTCCATTTCGCAGAAATAGACGCAGAAATAGACGCACTCCACCGTAACCAACCGATTACTACCACCATGTGTCACCGGCAGTGCGGTGTGAATCTCTTGTGGTGGTGTGGTTCGAGAGGGGGTTCTTCGAATCCCGTGATTACAACGCTATAACCTGCTCTTCGTGGTTAGTTCCCTCCCGTGTTCGCTTCGTGGGCGCGCATCCACCCAGCGAGGTCGGGATGGGCAAACGTGATCTCGATGTGGTGACCACCGACGCCCATTGCATCGTCCACACATAGCGTTCGGGATTCCTTGTAGGTCACACCAGGAACGCGCTCAGCCATTTCCTCCATGACACGGTAGCCATCGTTCTTGTACGCACACCCGTAGTGGGTCGCGACCTCTCGATATCCTAACCGTGCGACCATCACGTCGTTCGTCTTGGCGACGTTCTTCGCGTGCTTGAGAACATCGAGATACTTGTCTTCGACCTGTTGGCTCTCGGCGCGCTTCTCGCGGAAGTTCACGAGCTCTGTATTCTGTTCCGAACGCTGAATTGTCTCGAAGAGCTGGCGACCTGCATTGGTTGCTTCCGCGGCGAGGTTCGGCGAGTCGTCGTCAACACTCTCTTCGGTCTCGTAATCGCGCACGAGATTGATTATACGCGAGACTGACGCCCGGACCCGACTATTCTTCTCCTCTGCTTTGGTGAGATCGTCAATGTCTGATTCCATGGTCTCGGTCGTCTCTTCGAGACCACCGAGTTTCTGTCGATCCTAGGCACGCTCTTTCACCGCCTCGGTGTGGTAGTCTTCGAGTTCATTGACTCACTCGTTGCAGGACTGCGTCTTGCAAGTAATCGTCTCTCGATGGGCTTGTGCCGTGGCTGCAGACGTTTCTAGTTTTTCGATGCGTTGTGAAGCTCCTCGATTATGTGATCTCTTCGATCAAATCGAATCCGTTTTTGAATTCAATTTGTCCTTCAAATCCTTGAGCTTCAATTGCTCTCACCACACCTTTGCCCGCATCGGTGTCTGTCGTGACAACGGTGACAGACGCCGCGTTACTGCTATCGAGGAGCTGCATTGCAACGCCTGCAAGTGCTGTGTCTGCCTTCTCGATCTGGTCCTCGCTTCGATTCGACGCCTGTGCAATGAACCGCCGAACGCTGTCCATCACCGCTGCGACAGCACCGTTTGTATAATCGAGTTCGTCAGCGACCGTCACCCACCCGGCGTCGATCGCACTGTTGATCGGTGTCTGACCTGGTGTACTTCGAGTAGGTGCTCCCCCGAGTTCAGCGTATACTCGTTGGGGAATCACAAACGAAATTCCGTTGCGGTGTGCAAACCGCCTGAGTGCGGTGTACTTGTTGTTTTGCTGCCGTCCACATGCGATGAACAATCCCGAATCTGCAACCCAGGCATCACTCTCGATATCCGAACCAACATCACTCATTCTTTCCTCTCCTATGTCTCTGTGTTCGGTGGGTGGTCGCGTGCGTTTTGGATCCGATCAAAGTAGGGGTCGTGCGGTTGCATCTCGAGAATGACTTCTCTCAGTGCGTGAAGCACAGCGATCGCGAACGCAACCTGCAGATCAAGCTCTCGAGCAGCAATTCGCTCGGTCATTTCCCCATCAACGTAGGGAACGGCGTACGTGAGTGCAGCAGCAAGCTTGCCGAGTCCATATCGGTCGAGTAGGAGGTCAAGGTCCTGGTCCTGCGGAGTCCGGCCGACTGCTTCGATGAGAGTGGGTGTGATCGTATATTCAGCCCCATCAAGATCTGCGGTCAGCGTAATCGGCGTCGCCGTGTAGGTGTGTGTTTTCTGTGCTTCATCACGGGACAAGACGCCCATCTCTACGAGTGTCGCTGTATCCGAATAGGCGGTCGTTCGAGGCGTCTCTAATCCGTCGACGATTTCGTCGATCGTCACCGCTTCATTTCGCAGGATGTAGGTATAGAGACGGGCCAGTCGTGGTTCGGATAGCAGCTGAGCAACCGAGAGGAAACCATCGATGACGCGTTCGGGATTGCCTTCGGCTTTTGCCATACAATACATGATTCATGTGTTGTGTAATAAGACTTGCGTCCACCGTCATGCCTTGTTTTCTAAGAGTTAGTGTCTGCACTTGTATCGGAGATTTCCGAGCAGGTAGAGATTCGGCTTGAGCATGAAGCCCACTACGACTGGATATCGTTTGTGCCGTTGCGCGATTCGGATGCAGGTGCGTTGACGAAGTACTTCGGGAAGGTCGCTGGTGAAGACGAGTACAAGTATCGGGGTATCGAGTGTCGCCAGCGGAGTACGCCCTCGTATATCGACGAGGCACAGAAAGCGTTGATTCGAGCGGTGGATGAGTTTCGGGATCCAGAGACGGTGTGTGAGGAACTGCGGTCGTGGGTGGATCGACTCGAGCGTGGGGCGGTTGATCCGAACGAGTTGGTGATTACGAATCGGGTTTCGAAGAAGAAGGAGGACTACACGCAATCGACACGGAGTGTGGCGGCGCTGGAGCGGGCGGCTGATTTGGGGTTAAGCCGTGCCCCTGGGCAGAGTGTGTCATATGTGGTTGTTGATGATGCGAAGCAGTCGCGAGAGCGGGTAGAGTTGGCGAGTGAGGAACTTGGTGAGTATGATGTCGGGTTCTATCGGGAGTTGTTGGTTCGTGCAGCAGCGAGTGTGGTATCGCCGTTGGGATGGCGTGAATCGGATATTGAGCAATACCTCTCGAGTCATGACGAAATCAGTCTCAAATCATTTCTCTGACGATACACATTTCGAGGATGAGTTGGAGTTAATAGTATGAATATTTCGACTAGCGGTGTAGTGAAATTCCTCTTGATTTTCAGTCTCGTCGGGAGCATTGTCAACGAGCAGAGGATAGGCGCGTTGATCAGCCTCACTCTCCTCGTCCTCTGGTACGAGTGGCGAGAATACAAGCAAAAGAATGGCCAGGGCGAATCTCAGAACAATATCGAAGACGAGGGAGAATCGACTACGAACTCAGTTTGACCGCGATTAGAATGGATAACGAGAAATTGTAATCAACCGATCTTCTACGTCCAATTTCCATACCTACTGAACGACTGTTTCGTCGTTATCGTCGCGATATGAACGACTATTGCGTATAGAGATTCGCAAAAGAATCCAGACATAGGTTCTCTTTATTCACCAGTGACTGTCAGAAACGTCGTGCGAGATACACAGCGCGTATCTCCCATACCCTACCCGCTGGCAGATAGGTTCGTGGAACAAAGCTTATGCATGCTTGTGAAGTAATTTACACTATGACTACCGTTGTAAGCTCCGATGATTGGCCACTCTTCCTTCTGTGTCTTCTTCTTGCAACGGTGTTGTTCTTCCTCGGCCCTGTAGCCTTCACCGCCGTCGCTGTCGTCGCCATACTTATCTACATATTCAGACGAGAGGCCCGCGCTGGCTATGAGACCGTGATTGAATCAAACGCTCCCTCGTCTGACGAGCGTGAACAATAGACGCTCTGTATCTTGCACATACTTCCTGATAGTAGCTCGGTAGGTCGTCAAGTCTTTGCAAGATTCAGGGCGCGTATCGGTTACGGACCACCCTACTTTCGCCAGGTATAGACGACCGACTTATCCATCTGTTAGCGGATGAAAAGCCTCATCTGCAGGCTTCCTGCGGAATAGTTAATTCCATCCGGGGGAATGCCCTCAGTATGATCTCTCGCAGACAGGTCCTTGCCGGCACTTCCAGTCTCGCGCTTATCAGTCTCGCAGGCTGTAGCGGATCGGAATCTGGCGGTTCGGATACGATTGACTGCCACACGAGTGCCTCCCAGCATGGTGATGGGGATGTCCTTGATGGTGGTGCGATGGCTACCGTTCACGACGGAAATGTCTACCTCACCATCCCACTCTCCGTCGAGAAAGTAAAACACCAGAATGTGACCAGCCTCCGGCTCTACGACCCGTCCGGCCAACTCAAGTACACGATTCCCGTCTCCCCCTTGGACACCGATGTCATGCAGAAGAAGCTGGGCGTCTCGCCGGGACAACTCCAGTACCAGCAGTACATCGGTCCCCGACCGTACAACGGTCAGTACCGGATTCTCGCGATAGACAAGTCCGGGAACGCAGTTGATACAGTCACAGTCGGATTTAATTGCTTCGCGGATACCAACTAAGGGGTCGTATCGGATTCCTGTGGTAGCACGATCCACTGCCCGTGTACCTACGATCGATAGGCGATTCCTACAAGGATTATATTCTACAGATGCACACCTATCTAGTGGTTGTTTCATCACCAAGGACGTGAAACGAATCACGCTCGTCTGCGGAATACATCCGCGTAATTTACAGGTGAAGGTGATCCGTTCCGTTAATCTGACTGGTGGTCTATCCCGCTGCCTGGTTAGGGTCGGTTCGGTCACCGGAGGCTGTAGTCGACGAGGACGGAGCCGTCCTCGAAACGACGTGTCGTATCGAGAGCGAGGTCGATCCGCGCTGCGTCGGGGAGGGCTCGGGTTCCCCCACCGACGATCGTCGGGACCAAGCGCAGTACATACCGGTCGACCAGACCTGCGCGGATGGCCTCTGCCGCAAGACCGGCGCCACCGATGGACAGGTCGCGGTCGGCTTGGTCTTTCATGGCCTGTACCACTTCGGGGTCGAACGTCCGCTCCAGACGGGTCCGCGGTTCAGACACGGTGTCCAGAGTGGTTGAATAGACGACCTTGTCGGTATCCCCCCACGCCTCGGCGAACTCGCGTTCTACCTCGGAGAGGTCGTCGAGGAGAAAGGTGTCCCACACTCGCATCGTCTCATACATGCGACGACCAATAAGGGAGGTGCCGACCGATCGTTGGTGGTCGTTGAAGAAGGCATGCGCGTCCTCAGATGGTTCTGACCAGTCGAAGTTGCCGTTCTCGTCGGCGATGTAGCCGTCGAGTGATGAGTTGATGAAGTAGATGAGGTTGGCCATGAAATCCTCTTGGTCGTCGCGCCTATTCAATATAGACGACAAAAGGGCCGGAACCTGATCAGACGGTCTGTATCTACGTTGCGCACAGAGTGCATAATCAGCAACTAATTCATTCTGGTGATGTCTTTTTCTCAATGGTTACGAGCGACTCGTCGAGCGCCCTGAGAACGTCGTTATCACTTGGGTCATCTCCCCACGTATGTCGGTACGTCTCGACGTACTGGCCGATTTTTGCTGCGACTATCAGTGATGGATCTGGTTCGCCATCGCCGTATCCCCTGTTCTGGAACGCGTCACCAAAGGTGTCGCTCCGAGCCCACGAGAGCCACGTCGGCTCCGAACTATCGCCTAAGAGGGCGATTACTCGGTCATCTACGAGCCACTTGACCGCCTTTTGGGCATCGGCATCCGTGTCACCGGGAAGGATCAGCAGATCGGCGTTGTGTATATTGTCCACCGTTTGGACCTCTGCAGGCATCGAAAGTTCGACTCCGTCGGTGACATAGACTGCAGTCACGCCAAGACGCTCGAAGGACAGATCCTCAGAGTCTGCGGAGTTCGTAGAGAGGGCCGAACACCCAGCGAATGAACTGAAGAGGGCGATTCCGGTCACACGGAGTGCGTTTCGACGAGTGCAGTGTCGCATAAGAGATGAGTCGCTGAACGAGGGCTTAAATAGAGTCGTTCCATCGAACCGGGCATTAGTTTTTGGAGCCGAACAGCGACGATAGCAGCGATAAGTGGAGTGAGTTGCCGTTACTTGTCGGGGTATGACTTGGATCTGAATTCAGTGAATTACGTCCTAATTCCCTTTCTCGGGATTCTTGTGGGAATATCGTGGGGAAGCACCGGCAGCAAATTATGTCTCCGGACAAACGACCGTGCTGCTGAACTCACCCTCTCTATCTGGCATACCATTCCTAACAGGTCACTAGTGGGTGACGTTCAACTACTGGCTCGTCAGCTCGGGACATTTCGGCACGGTCTCAATCAAGCCGTCCTCGACTGTCGATAGTGGGCGTAGTTGATTATAACGTTGTAATAGAGGGGGATCGCGAGAGCGACCCCCTCTGTTTCGCAGAAATAGACGCAGAAATAGACGCACTCCACCGTACCCAACCGATTACTACCACCATGTGTCACCGGCAGTGCGGTGTGAATCTCGTGTGGTGGCGTGGTCCGAGCGGGGGTTCTGCGAACCCCCGTGATTACAACGCTATAACCAGTGGCCCCCCTCTATCTCCGCGTTAGCTTCGTGTGCTCGCATCCACCCGGCTAAGTCGGGGTGGGCGAACGTGATCTCAATGTGATGACCACCGACACCCATAGCGTCATCAACCGACAGCGTTCGAGATTCCTTGTAGGTCACGCCGGGCACACGTTCGGCTATCTCCTCCATCACCCGATAGCCATCGTTCTTGTACGCACAGCCGTAATGCGTCGCAACCTCCCGATAGCCCAATCGTGCGACCATCACGTCATTCGTCTTGGCGATGTTCTTCGCGTGCTCGAGGACGTCGAGATACTTGTCCTCGACTTGCAGACCCTCTGTGCGCTTCTCGCGTCGACCTTGACTAGATATGTATATGGGTACTTGCCACGGCTGTGGGAACAGAGTTATACATACCCACCTCCAATCTAATAATGGGTATGTCCGAAATAGCTACTGATGAACGGGGTCGTATCACGATCCCGCAAAAAACACGCGAACGATTTGGCGAGCATTATCGCCTCGTCGAACTAGAGAACGGGATCAAACTCATTCCGATTGATGATGACCCACTTGAAGGCCTTCGAGACGCTGTCGGGGATGCGTTTGCTGACAAAGACGCCGCCGAGCTGAAAGAAGCGGCTCGAACGTCTGCGACTCAACAGATCAACGAGCGGCATCGCGATCGTAGCAAGACAGAACACGAACAGAGTGAGGAATAGCTTGTGTACGTTGAGACCGATTTTCTCACCGCCTTGGTGAAAGACGACGACTGGCTGCAAGACTCGGCACTGGATGCCCTCAAAGAGTACGATGACATCCACACCTCCATTCTTTCGTACGCCGAGGTTCTGGTCCTCTTCTATGACCACATTGAGGCAGAGTATGAGATCGATGCGCCGCGAGCTATTACGAACTTGCTCGAACTCGTTCCTATCGTCCCAGAAATTCACGAAGATGCGATTCTCGCAGCTGCAACGTATATCGACGAGTATCATATGACGCCATTCGATGCTCTCCACGCTGGTCTTGTCGCGACGAAGGGCGAGCAGATACTTTCAACCGAACTAGATTATGATACTGTTGGTCTTGATCGGGTACCGCTTGCTCCATCAGAAGTGGATGATTGATTCTACGGTTGGTTCTCGATTGACCGGTTGTTAGTATTAGATACTAACGCAGACGATCTATTGGAGACGAAAGCAGTGCTCGAAGAGAATGGGTGGCGGATTGTGCATGGCATCGTCGATAGCGTGTGGGTGACACCGATCGAAGGGGAGGAACAGACGTCGCTTTCAGAGCTAGTCTCGGAGATTTCCGAGGAAGTAGAGATTCGGCTTGAGCATGAAGCGCACTACGACTGGATATCGTTTGTGCCGTTGCGCGATTCGGATGCTGGTGCGTTGACGAAGTACTTCGGGAAGGTTGCTGGCGAAGACGAGTACAAGTATCGGGGCATCGAGTGTCGCCAGCGAAGTTCGCCGTCGTATATTGACGAAGCGCAGAAAGCGTTGATTCGAGCGGTGGATGCGTATCGTGATCCGGAGGCGGTTTGTGAGGAATTGCGGTCGTGGGTTGATCGACTTGAGCGGGGAGCGGTCGATCCGAGTGAGTTGGTGATCACGAATCGCGTTTCGAAGAAGAAGGAGGACTACACGCAGTCGACCCGGAGTGTGGCGGCGCTAGAGAGGGCGGCGGATTTGGGACTGGCGCGTGCCCCTGGTCAGAGTGTGTCGTATGTAGTGGTGGACGATGCGAAGGAGTCTCGTGAGCGGGTGCTGTTGGCGAATGAGGAGTTGAACGAGTATGATGTCGAGTTCTATCGGAAGGTGTTGATTCGTGCAGCAGCGAGTGTGTTGTCACCGCTTGGGTGGCGTGAGAAACGGATTGAGCAGTTCCTTGCGGATCACGATGAGATGAGCCTCAATTCGTTTCTTTAGCGATTGCACGTTTGAGGAAAGATCTGTTGTCCATCTGCGCCTCCATAGAACAAAAATCATGACCCTGTAGAGTTATCGACCTGTGACAAATTCCTAATATCGCGCTGAACATAGGGCGCAAATTGGCCAAGATGGGCTGTCGGCGATATTTTACCAGGCTCTCTCCTATGGAGAGTACACGAAGTGAATATCTGAACGAAACGTTCAAATATTCAGATAGCGCAGATCCAGTAGTCACGAAGCAATTCGTGTTATCAACACTCACCACAAACTATGCCTTCATTTTCAGAGGAGAAACGAGACCGAATCCGAGAATCGCTCCGTGATACCGGTCGATAACTGTTCATTCGACAGGGAATCCGCAAGACAACGATATCAGAACTCACTGAACCAGCAGGCATCGGCACTGGCACCTTCTACCAGTACTTTGACTCAAAAGAAGCACTCTATATCGATATCTTGGAGCAAGAAAGCAAAGAGGTAATCCCCCGATTGTTGCGGGAATCGTTTGAGGCATATGGTGATCCAGAGAATGCAATCGCAGCACTCCTCGAACAGTCTCTCGACGAGATCGAGTCCAATCCAATCTTCCACCAGGTCCTCATCGACGAACAGGAACTTTCCCGCATACGTGAGCAGATTCTGGACGAGGAGGCGTCTGAGAAACGAGGAAATGCGATTGACCATTTCCTTCCGTACATTGAGATCTGGTATGATGAAGACAGAGTTACTGGATCAGATCCAGAAACGATTGCCCATACGATTAGGGCTGTCGTTCGGTTGGCCCAGCAGAAAGAACGAATCGGGGAAGAACAATATCCCAAGGTTCGAGATACACTCATCGCGGCTGTCGCATCCGGGCTGACACGAGAGCAGGACTCCGTGGAAGGCACTCATGAGTGAATTCGGGGGAGAACGATTGGACGGCCCGTCCGTCGTCTCATTGAGCGATTCTGAAGCGACTGACCCTGAGCTTGTCGGCGGTAAAGGAGCAAACCTCGCTCGGCTAGCGACGGCGGGATTTCCGATTCCGGACGGGTTCTGTGTAACAACCGTCGCATATCAACAGCTCATCGATATACCGACGAGAGAAGCGATTGCGTCGCTATCCGAACTCGAACCGACGGATTCAGAAGCGATTGCAGACGTTGGCGCGACCGTGCGGAAGCAGATACAGGAACTAGAGTTCCCAGCCGACGTTCGGGATTCCATCAGGGGAATACTCAACAAGGAAGAAACCTCCTCAACGGAGACGTACGCAGTACGGTCTAGTGCGACAGCCGAGGACCTCCCTGATGCCTCGTTCGCCGGGCAACAGGAGACATTCCTGAACGTACAGGGGGTGGATGCTGTCATCGACCGCGTCCGTGACTGTATGGCGAGTCTGTTCACTGATCGGGCTATCGCGTATCGAGCGAAGAACGGGATCTCACAGGAGGATGTCTCAATTGCAGTCGTCGTTCAGCAGATGGTTTCTCCGGACGTCTCGGGGGTGCTCTTCACAGCCGACCCACAGACGGGGAACCGCCACACTACCTCCATCGAGGCGTGTCTCGGTCTCGGCGAGGCGCTTGTCTCCGGAGAAGTGAATGTGGACAGCATCACAGTCGATGCTCGGACGGGCGATATTCGCACTTACGAGGTCGGTGACCAGCAGGTTGCAGTTCGCCGCCGCTCCAACGGAGGTACGGAGACGGTCGAACTTCCGAGCTCCGAACGATCGAGGCGGGTGCTCACCGACGACCAGGTGCATGCACTGGTCAAGATCGGACGAGAGATCGAGTCACTCTTCGATCGACCGCAGGACATCGAGTGGTCAGTGACAGACGGCGAGGTCATTATCCTGCAGGCCAGACCGATTACGTCGTTGTTCCCGCTGCCCTCACCCGCTCCAGATGACGATCGACTCCATGTCTACATCAGCATGGGACACGGACAATCATTCGCCGAAGCGATGCCTCCACTCGTGGTAGACGTCTGGAAGTCGTACGTTCAAACGCTGTTCACCGAATACGGATTTGACCCCGATACACGGTGGGTGGTCGAGGTAGGCGGGCGCATCTACCTCAACGTATCGCCTCCACTCCGCTCCAGTCTGTTGCGAAAGCGGTTTCCTGAGAGAATAGGTGAGGCAAACGAGCAGATGGGGGCCGCTATTGGCGACCTTCTTGACCGACGGGGCGAGGAGTTTCACCAAGACCGGACGCTCTTGGAACGACTTGCTTCAATACCCACTGTTGCGAGTTCGGTATGGACTCTGCTGCGGGACTCCATCCCTCAACTAATCACGGTGTTTGGTGGATTCGTTGGCGCGTTCATTGGTGACTCTGTGTCTCCAGAGCGAGAACAGACAAAGTGGGAGACGTGGGGGCAGAATATCGCCTCCCAGGTACGGTCTCCTGAAGACACAGCTGGGCAAGTTCGTGCTGTCTTCGACATCCCTAGGGAGGCCACGCAGTTTCCAGCAATGGGTTCACTTATCGCCGGAAATGCCGCAGAGGGCAAACTTGAACGACAATTCCCCAATGCTCCCGATGACGTCAACGCCGTCGGGAGGGGGTTGCCAGAGGAAATGCTGACAAAGGTCAATCTCGGAATCGGTGACCTTGCGGATGTAGCGCGAGAGTATCCTGCCGTCGTTGAAGCCCTCAATCGTGATGCACCGCTCGAAGCAATCGAAGCTGTGGAAGGCGGAGACGCGTTCCGCTCTGAACTTGCAGAATTCCTCGATTCCTTCGGTCACCGAGCGACTGGAGAGATGGACATCAGCCGTCCTCGATGGCGGGATGATCCGTCGGTATTGCTGTCCATTGTTCAATCAACAGTCAAGACGAGTGACGTTGGAGAACATCGCGACCGCGTCCAAGAATTGGAACAGGAGGCTGCAGCGGCAGGGAAACGGCTCGAGCAACGAGCAGGCAACAGGGTCTTTGGTTCACTCCGTCGACGCCTCGTCAGTCGACTGATCCGGACGTATCGCGCTGGTATTCAAACTCGCGAGTATCCAAAACACGGTGTTGCATACTTCTACGCGGCATGGCACGAGGTACTTCGTGACGCTGGCGAACGGCTGGCTTCGCAAGGGGAACTCGTCGATTCTGATGATGTATGGTTCCTTCGTAAAGCGGAACTTTTCGACGCACTTGATGGCGAATCGGTCGACGTCGATGTCGCAGCTCGCCGCGCCGAATTTCAACGTCACGCCTCGATGGATGCACCGCCGGTCCTGACGAGTGACGGTGAATCTCTGAGCGGTGCGAGTGAACGCGAAGACATTCCAGCGGGGGCACTGGTGGGAACTGGTGTTTCAGATGGGACTGTTGAAGGCGTCGCTCGGGTTGTTCGGGATCCGAGTGAAGAGCGGATTGAAAAGGGAGAGATTCTCGTTGCCCCATCTTCCGACCCGGGTTGGACGCCGCTGTTCCTGAATGCAGCCGGAATCGTCGTGGAAGTGGGTGGGCAGATGAGTCACGGTTCCCTTGTCGCACGCGAATACGGGATTCCGGCGGTCGTCGCTGTCCGCAATGCAACCCGGAAAATACAGTCCGGTCAGCGGATTCGTGTCGACGGCACGAATGGGATTGTTGAACTACTGAACCCGGAATCATGAGTAATAGTAATACAGGACTGCCGTTCGCCATTCCATTGACCGATCCGAAAGCTACCGAGATCTCCCTGAATCCTGCTAGTAAAGCCGTGAGCGACTCAGAAGGACTCTCGGTCGGATATCATCAAGGGTGAAACGGACGACGGCTAAGTCATGGTTCACTTCGTCAGGTTGGTCGGGTGACACTACTGGATTGATCTCAGACCCGAACATCCGTCTGAGGAGTCTATGGTTCTCGAAGTACTCACCGAGAAGCACCCTACGCTCATGCCTGGTAACGAGTTCTCCGGTGGCGGTGTGTCCGGTGCCACGGAGCCACACGCGACACTGACGGGCCTCGCGGAAATTTCGCCACCAGTTGCTCTCCTGTTTCGGCGTGACGGCGACGACCGCCGCCATCGGACTGGCAAACCGGTCAACCGAAAGCCTCTCACGTAGCAAGCACCCGGCCTGCCCAATATTTCAGGGGATGAGATTCTGCACGCGGCATCAACACTTCCCACCGGCGCGCACGCGTACCAAGGAGCAAAGACATGATCGAACGATACGACACCGTCATTATCGGTGGCGGCCAGGCCGGACTGGCGACCGGGTACTATCTGCAGCAGCACGACCAGGACTTCGTCATCCTCGATGCGAGCGAGCGCGTCGGCGGACGTGACTATTGTACTCAACTCAGCCTCTCTATCCAGCACGAAATTCCTGAAGAACGGCTGGAGATCTCTACCGATGATGAACTTGATTTAGGGCATCAGCCGTTGCTGTCCCTGATATTCGGATGTATTTCTGTACAGTCGCCAGATCGCTCCACCCCATCAGGGCTCGTAGCGGCACCGGGGCGACGCCTTCGTAGGCGTGGTAGCTGGTTGCGGTCGTTCGCAGACAGTGTGGATAGACCCCACCCGAGAGATCGGCCTCGTTCGCGGCAGTCTGCACTCGTCTGTTGATGGTTGACCGCGACCGAGGAAATGCATCTTATCGGTTAGCAATGTGCTCAACACACAGTTCCAGCCGAAATTAGAGGTCAAATGGGATGAGCCGAACTGAGGCCGCGGTCTTCGGGTGCCAGCGGGACGCAACGGCATCCTCAACAGACAAGTTGTCGTTGTGGGTGGTCTCCTGTCGGGCCCGTCTTCGGCAGTATCCGCACTGGCAGGGCTCGTGTTGTGGAGTACGAATTGTGCGGCGGTTCCAGTTCATCCACGTGGTCTGAAAGTGCGCAATTTCACCGGCTCGGAGCCCGAGTCGGCCTGCGATAAGACAGATGGATCGTACTTCGAAGTCGTGCAGTTCCGGGAGTGTCGAGCAAGCTTCCAATAGGAGTTCGAACTGCCGGTCGGTGAGGACGTCCTCGTGGGTGTGCCAGGCCGTTAGCGTCCTCCGGTGGCGACCCGCCTATTCAGTCGCGGGTTGGTTGTGATGAGACACCCGTAGCGGTACTCATGCTGGTGGATTGGGAGTACCGACAAGTCGGGCTGATTAGAAGGTGCGTATTTCTCAGTAGGAGATTTTTTGGACAAGTAGCGCTACGAGGAAAGATTGGACGCGTATGCCCTTAACCACGCCACTACCGTCCGTGCAGTCGGTAAAGACTCCAGTCGATTTTCTCAGGTCTAGTAACGGACACTCTTCGTCCTCACGTGGTGTCAATAGCGGACATGATGCGCTGAACTAAGCAAATGCTGAATTCAAAATGGTCTTCAAGCGAGTGTTCAGACCAGTTCAAGTCTGACGACGACAGATTTCTAGGTTACCACTTCTTCCGATGAATCCCCCGGTTCTGTCGGGGGTTTGCAGATGAGAATCTCTATCCAGCCACGCCCCTGTGTAACAATCCGGATATCGTAGAATTCCCCGGTCTTCAAGCCATTCTTGACGGCTGGGACATCAATCAAATCGTTCTTAAACCGATTCTGAATCTGCCGTTTGGGGCATTCCAGAACCATTGGCATGATGTCTTCGACTAAACTCGCCACCTTTGCCGCGATCCCACCGGTAATCATAATCTCATTCATCGAATAAATCACATTGGTTTCAAAATCCAACACGAGTTCAATATCAACTCCGTCTTTGTCGTGTACTAACTGGAACTCGACGTCCATCCAGACGTCCATGTCCGCGTTGGGGAATTCAGGTGTAACAAGTTCCAACGGAAAGTAGTATCTGATTCGATCAGCATTCCAATCGGAGGAGGGTTCTGACTTTCCGCGAAGACGCAGTTCGGCTATGTCGCTAATAAACTTCTTCAACTCGGTATACACGATGGCATCAACTGTCCGATTATCCCAGCCGACCACTTGGCATTCAGTATCGTCTATCGAAACTGTAAGTCGGGGTCCCAACGGCATCCACGGCGACCCACTTTGACGGCCTTGCAACTGAAGGAATGTTGTATAATGAATAGTGAACGAGTGTTCTCCGTCGGCGGGGATTTCGTCTAATGTAAACAGAGGTGGACCGTTGAGGCGGAACTCAAAGTCCTCGAATTGAGTCTTATCGTCTTTTGATTCAATAGCCCAGCTAACTTTTACCTCTGAAAACGGCGGCGCCTCGGTCTTTGTCGTCTCAAACGTGACGACGGAAAAATATTCCTCTAGATCTACTGGCGGGACCGGGTCGTCCGGAGCCACAATTTGTCCCCCTGTTCTGGTGTTGTTGTTTACTCGGATATTCATGATGTTCGTTTGGGGATTCGGCAACTCTCCACCCATACACCGTTCTGTACCTGTTAGTAGACCCACAAACGTGGTCAAATGTTATATACTAGTATGTAAAAAATCTGTCTTTAACACCACCTTCTATCTTACCGCATGTAATTGTAACACTTGATACAACAAATGGAGACATCGTCTATATCAACGCTGTCATACCAACTGTAGATATTCTCAAGGATATATTGTTGATTAAGACACTCTTCATCCATGATCAAATTTGGCCATCCCTCTAAGATACCTTTACGTCAACGGCAGTGAATTCTAGCAATCAATATCAGAATAAGAAAGATAAGCACCTGTAATCCATTACTTCCTTACTCTCCCTGTTTAGCAGAAATTCTAATTGCTACCAGTAACTACCATCTAATAGATGCCAGAGCAGACAAACATTCATTGATATTGTTCTAGTCCTATTTATTATGGTCGCCATTTTTGCAACTACGCAATATTTATCACCCATCATTGGTTTTTCTAAAGATTCTTTGCTAACCTTCATACTTTCAGCATTTATACCTGCCGTAGCAATATTGTATTCAATCATATCTGAGTCAAGCTTTTCAAATTGCCATTTTGAGGCTGGTTCTATCTGTTCCCAGGAAGATCACCAATTGGTACAAAAGTGATCAAGATGGGGATGCTGGAAGGAATACGGATACTTCTTTTCTCGGTGAGGCTGCTCCTTTACGAGAGTCAGAAAGAAACTACGAGAAAACTCAATTTAGACCTTATGATGTATTTAAATCATATGGGTCACAAAGAACGTAAGAATCTTGAAGAAGATACTTGGAATCAAATATTAGATATGTGGAAGAATAGACGTCCAACTGATTATCAGACACTAAAATCAAATCTGGATTTAGATGAATATAGATTTAAGGTAGAGTTGATGACTGATGAGAACAGACGGTTACGGTTAAATGTGGTTCCAGTACTCACTAACGTACAAGATAACAACGATCGACCTGCTGAATCCAATGATATTGTTAAAGATTTTCAGATGGATTTCCACAATCGTATCGTAGATTTAGCAGTATTTCATGACGAATTCGAACCATAACAATTCTAGTTCTAAACTAAATATATTCGTGGTGAATTCGATACTGTGACGGTGCTGTTAATAGATTCAAAACGAGTCCTCTCACGCTTCCGAAAAACTGCTCCACAATCGTCTGTTGCAGGACACTCAGCCGAAATACCTGGTTGTGGCCCTTGTTGAAACCACCTACCGCTGACTCGTCAGCTCGACACGCTTCGGTACG
>NZ_MEIH01000252.1:0-2739 GCF_001723155.1 Haladaptatus sp. W1 | reverse complement strand
GAGTTGATGACTGATGAGAAAGACGGTTACGGTTAAATGTGGTTCCAGTACTCACTAACGTACAAGATAACAACGATCGACCTGCTGAATCCAATGATATTGTTAAAGATTTTCAGATGGATTTCCACAATCGTATCGTAGATTTAGCAGTATTTCATGACGAATTCGAACCATAACAATTCTAGTTCTAAACTAAATATATTCGTGGTGAATTCGATACTGTGACGGTGCTGTTAATAGATTCAAAACGAGTCCTCTCACGCTTCCGAAAAACTGCTCCACAATCGTCTGTTGCAGGACACTCAGCCGAAATACCTGGTTGTGGCCCTTGTTGAAACCACCTACCGCTGACTCGTCAGCTCGACACGCTTCGGTACGGTCTCACTCTGCCATATAGACGACAAACGACGCTTTCGTCGAACCAGCGGCCATCGAGTTGACGTGGATAAAGAACACCCCTAGCATGAGGACGTACGCGGCCACGTATATCGCTCGACTTCGGAGGAACGCTACGAAATCGTACCCGATGAACGGATAGACCGCGTACAGAAGGAAGACCAAAACAACGTGGAAGCTCCGTCTCTGGCCCGGTATGTACAGATTGTGCTGTCGGAGGAGGACGAAGGTCAGGAGTATCAACAGTGATGTCTGTGCGACGTGTATCCACAGCCCTCTATCGGTCCGATAGTACGTATGTGCGAGCAATAAGAGGGGTGTAACATAGAGAAAGAGAAGGTCGAGATGAAACGAACCAAACCATTCTGGGGAATTCTGCGCTCCGTAAAGAACCCCGATGAAGAGAAGTGGAATCAGGAGGAGTTGAACGAGGGCGAACGGACGAAACTCTCCGGTAAGTGGGTTGAAAAATGAGCGAGTAGAAGCGTTCTGATTGTCTTGTAAATTCATGGGAACCATTCCACGTTAGCTAAAATAAGTTTAGGACCATAGCATAAAAAGGATGTCTATTTCTGCTTTTTAATAATACTTATTAAATTTATGCTCTATGGTGTGCTTTTTGGCTTCTGTGCAGCGAGTCGGAACGATTCACAGATTCCGCGCATCAATCGGAGGGACAAGACAGCGGAAAACAAGATATTTTGATCAGGGAGCGGTCGTGGATAGTGATCGAACGAAGTGGGTCACTGTTCCGGGTGTACTTCCTCGTACGGTTGGATGATGACGAATCCGCCCTTGTCGGCGAACTGAAGCTGATACGTCTCACCAGAGGAGCGTCCGATGAAGCTTTTGAGGTTCAAATCCCGCTTTGAGCTCGGCGAGACGTTGCTACTCCACGCAACCGTCGCACTGGGGTCGGTACTGACCGGCGTCGGGACGACGAGGGGTTCGCCGTGCGTGGTAATCGCGATATAGCCCGGTCCCGAGAGATACACGTTGAACAAACCGCCGGAGGTCGCTCCAGCGATGCTGCTCATCATCTGGATATCCCAATTGACGCTCTCCTCGAACGCCAGCACGTCGTTTCCGTTGACACTGATTTCGTCGTCGGCGTCCAGTTCGAGCAGTTGGACCTCTTTGCCTTGGTCGGCCAGATAGAGATGGCCGGTTCCCGTTGCCTTCATCATCACCGCTCCCTCGCCGGTGGCTTTCTGTTTCAGCATTCCTTTCAGTCCACCGGCGGACTTCTGTTCGAACGAGATTTCGCCGGTGTAGCCGACCATCGACCCCGCTCGTGCCATGACGCTACCGTCCACCGAAACATCGAGCAGCTTCGAACTTTCCAGTTCGAACGTGTTTTGCGTCTCGTTCGGTGCGTGGGAGGTTACAAATTCGTCGAGATTCATCGATTGATACCCAGACGAAGTATCTAATCACATTCGTTTGTAGTTACCGTCCGAAATTTGACCACGTTGTGAAACGAATTCACTATGTGGAACGAATTCACTCGCGCCATCGTCGTTTCCTCATCCTTCCCCGATGGTGCAAAACGAAAAAAGCTCGACGAACTCAGAAGACGGTTGGGAAAATCACGTAGACGAACAGCATCGTCAGGATTCCAGTCATGCCCGCATAGTACGTTAACGGAAGGAGTTCGAGTCGGATGACCCGTCCTTCCTGTCCGACGAGGCCGACCACCGCGAGCGCGGCGACCACGTTGTGAATCGCGATGAGGTTCCCGATCGCACCACCGACGGCCTGTGCACCGACGAGGATGGTGCGCGAGACGGCGAGGTTCTCGGCGACGTTGTACTGGAACGTCCCGAACAGAATGTCGCTCACCGTGTTCGAACCGGCGAGGAATGCGCCGAATGCGCCCACGAGCGACGCGAAGAACGGGTAGACGCCGCCTGCGACGTTCGCCGTTGCGTCCGAGAGGATGACCAGCATGCTGTCGATGTCCGCTGCTTTGCCGGATTGAATCATGATCTGAACCGTCGCCACCGCGAACAGCAACGCGATGACAGCGGGGATGACATTCTCGGCCGTCTCGACCCACGAATCCTTAATCTGGCGTCCGTTCATGCCGTGTAGCGGAATGGTGATGAGGTGGACGAACACGAACACCGCCCCCGGGAGGTAGAGTAGTGCGAAGTCGTTATCGAGACCAGTACCGAGGATGTTCGTCCACTTGAGGACGAGCGTGCTCGTCAGGAAGTCCGTGAGGGGAGTCCAAACGCGGGTGAGAACGAGCAGCGCCGCCAGCAGCGCGTACGGCGTCCACGCCTTCCAAAGGGGCATCTGTTTTGTCACGACACCGCCATCAGCGGCGACCGGAGTGTC
>NZ_MEIH01000251.1:0-18927 GCF_001723155.1 Haladaptatus sp. W1 | reverse complement strand
CTCCTGGGTGCTCGACGCCTGTTCGTCCGTCGCGGCGGTAATCTGCTCCATGCCGACCGCGGTTTCGGTGGCCGAGTCCACGATGCGTTCGAGCTTTTCGCTGGTCCGCTGGACGGCGGTGACCGTCTCGGAGATGGAGGCTTTGCTCTCGCCGAGGCTGTCGAGCGTGCTCTCGGTTCGGTTCTCGATGCGTTCGCCCATCGCCTCGATTTCGGCGGCCCGAGCCTTCGACTCCTCGGCGAGCGATTTGACTTCCTCGGCGACGACGGCGAACCCGTCGCCAGCCTCTCCGGCGCGCGCCGCCTCGATGGAGGCGTTCAGTGCGAGGAGGTTCGTCTGGTCCGCGACGTCGTTTATCATCCGCACCGCGTCGCCGATTTCGCTGACCGCGTTCTGGAGTTCCTCCGCGTCGTCCACCATGCTCTTGCGGGCGTCCTCGGTGGATTCGGTTGCGCTGATCGCGCGCTGGCCGAGTTTCTTCCCCTCCTCGGCGAATTCCTGGGATTCGCGGCTCTTCTGTTCCACTTCGTTCGCGCTGGCGGCGATCTCCTCGACCGTGGCGCTCTGGGTGGACACTTCGCTGGCGATTCGCTCCATGTTCTCCGACTGCTCCTCGGTGAGTTGGTTGATTTCGACGGAGCTCTCGGCGACGTCGGCGGCGGATTCGTGTGCGTCGAGAACGTGCTCTTCGGTCGATTCCCGAAGGGTGCGCGAGCGCGCTATCTCCTCTTTCATCTGCTGGCTGTGCGAGTGGACGTAGGTGTCCGCCGCTATCTGCATGTCGAGGTTGAGCACGCGGAGCACCGAGAGCATGTCCTCGAAGCGCTCGTGTGCCGACTCCCGGACCTCGGAGACGAGTTCGTCCACGTCGGTCGTGGTCCCGGCGAGTTGCCCGCCGTCGGTCGCCGCGGGCGAGACGTGCTCTCGAATCGTCGATTCGAGGTCGTCCTCCAGTCGCTCTTTCAACAGACACCCGATGAGGTCGTAGTAGATGCTGTACTGGCCGATGTAGTGGTTCAACGGCATGTCCAGCATGTCGTGGAGCTTTCCGATTCGCGCCCGGTTTCGGACGTACTCCTCGTCGTAGGTCGCGTCGGCGAGGGTGACGAGGTACTCCCCCTGTGTCGATTTCAGCGATTCGATACCGCGCGTGGAGTTCGCGAGGATTTCGTGTGTCTTCTCGTGTTCCTGCAAATTCTCGTAAAACTGGTCGGCTACCGTCCCGCGGTTGGCCTCGAACGTCGGGCGGAGGGCGGACAGTCGGCTGGCGTCCTCCGCGTCGAGGCCGAGAAACGACTTCCGTCGCTCTATCTCTTCCATATCGAGACCCATCTCGTCGAGTTGCGCGTCGATATCGACCCGTTTCCCGAGTTCGGAGTTCCCGAACACGTCGCCTGTGCTGTTCATGGCGTGTACTGTGGTCAAGTATTTAAATTATTACCGTTATCAGCGTCCGGGAACCTGCCCCAAACACAACACTACGGCGGTCGTATGGTGTGTATCTAAACGGAGGGGGGACAGATTATCAAATCACGCTCATTTCTCGGATTCGGTGTCTGTCCCTCCAAAAGGACTTTCATTCCGGCGACCACATCATCGAAACGATGGACGAGTACGTCGAGCGGCGCTTCGAACGAACCGATGTGGCGTACGAGGAGACGCTGACGGCGTGGCCGCCGAAATCGGATGACCTTTCCGCGAGCGCGACCGAAGCGCGGACGTGAGCGCAGACACTCCGGTTCGCGTCGAAGTGCATCCGGGCCGCGAGGCGGTCGTGGAGTTCGACCCCGACCTCACCTTCGAGTGCGTCGATAGCTGTACGTGGTGTTGCCACCACGGCGTCCTGCTGTACGACCGCGAATTCTTCGAGTTGGGAGAACACGCAGACCTGAACGAAGCGACTACCGAGTTCTGCGGCGAGGATTTCGTGCGCCGCGAGGAGAAGGACCACGACGAAACCGCCGAGGACGGCTGTGCGTGTCACTTCCTCCGCGGAGACGGCCGCTGTGAGTTGCAGGCCGAAAACGGCTGGAAGCCCGCCCGCTGTTTCGTCTACCCCGTCTCGATTCGCACGGAAAACGGCGAGATGCACGTCGATATCCGCGAGTCGGCGTGGGACCACTGCGAGGGAATGAACGCCAGCGACCGGAGAATCATCGACCACTTGGACGCCTTTTTACCAGAATATCTGTGGGACGTGGAGAACCCGGATTCGGCGCGGGAACTGTGAGTTCGTGACCTGTGAGGTTCTCCCCCTCTCACTCGGCCGCGTTTCCCTCGTAGAACATGTCCACCGCGAGAGCGAACAAAAACCCG
Organism: Haladaptatus sp. W1; assembly: GCF_001723155.1. Lineage (NCBI taxonomy): Archaea > Methanobacteriati > Methanobacteriota > Halobacteria > Halobacteriales > Haladaptataceae > Haladaptatus > Haladaptatus sp. W1. The sequence goes on along the minus strand of NZ_MEIH01000251.1, from coordinate 16,611 downwards.
AGCGCCGCGAAAAAGAATAGGGAGGTGTTCGTACTGAGGACGGCATCCGCGCGTATCGCGTTGGAAATACCGAGGTAGGAGAAGCCGATGGCGGCGATGGCAAACGCGATACGCTCTTTCGGAACGTCCATACCGTCCGACACACTGTTCAAATTTATAACTCTTCCTCCGAGACGAACGTCTCGGAGACGCTGGTCCTTGCGTTCCGCGCGGCTATCCTGACCCGCTGATGACCGCCCAGAGCGCGAACACCACCAGCCCGCCGAGGGCGGTGCTCGCGACGGCGTGCGTGCGGAGTTCGTCGAGGAGGTGGTGGGCGTTGTCGCTCAACTGTGCCACCTCGTACACCTCGCCGCCGAGTTCACAGCGCGGGAGGAAGTCCATGGCGACGTGGAGGAAGACGCCCGCGGCGAACCCGAAGACGAGGCCGTTGACCGCGGCGCTGGAGGGCAACTGGAGCAGCGCGGAAATGATAGCCGTGATGCCGATGCCCGCGGCGGGGAGGAGCAGGACGGACGGTGTACTGCCGCTCTCTCGGAGTCGGTGGGCCGCGACGTACCCCGCGGGTCCCTTGTGCGAGACGATGGCGAGGCCGAGGAGCAACCCGAGTTCCGGCATGTTGCCGTAGACGAGACCGATGATGGCACCCGCGGCGAACGAGTGGGCGGTCAGTTCGACCGACGTGTGGTCGAGCGCCGTTTCGAGGTGGGTCGCCCGGTGGCCGATGGTGTGGGCGCTGAAGCCGACCAGAATCCCGGCGGCGATACCGAAGCCGCCGTACTCCGGGTGGTGGGAAATCGCGCTCGGGACGAGGAAGACGGCGGCGCTGGTTATCATCGCACCGCTCGCCAACCCGAAGGCCCAGACGAGCTTTTTCGCGTGCATGGAGTCGTTTGACCGACCCCCGAGCACGGCACCCGCGGCCATGGCCGCGAACGCGACCCACGCGATGACGAGGACTTTGGACAGCCCCGCCGTCACCCCCACTCCGGTGAGGACGACGAGAGCGACGAACCCGGCGAGGCCGAGCCGTGACAGTCGTGGCATGGTTATTAATCCTCAATCAGAAGTTATTAACCCGTCGGTTGGTCGTCGCGACCCACCACAAAGCTATTGCCGAGCGACGACACGTAGAGAGACCATGGAGACGAAGACGGTTCGCGGCGCGGGAGTGCTCGTTCGGGCGGCGCAAACGCTGGTCGCGTACGTCCTGTTCCGGCTCACCGCCCCGTTTGCGGGTGACGCGGTGTACGGAACGCTCTCCGCTCTCGGACTGGACGTCTTCGTCACCGGGTCGCTCCGATTCCTGCCGATACTTCCCGTCCTCGTCATCTCCTTCGGCGTCCCGTTCTGCTGTTTCGCCTGCTGGTACTACCGGCGGTCGTGACCGTGCGCGTACTCCGATTCACGTGGCGCGATTGTCTGTTCGCCCACTGGTCGGTCGATACCGCCGCGCTCGAAACCGCGATTCCCGATTCGCTGGCGCTCGATACGTTCGACGGGCGGGCGTGGGTCAGCGTCCTCGCTTCGACCGCCGAAAACGCCCGCCCGCCGGGAACGCCGCACCTCCTCGGTGCGACGTTCCCACAGGTCAACGTCCGAACCTACGTCCGCCTCGGCGATGCCGTCGGCGTCTACTTTCTCAGCCTCGACACCGGCAGTCGGCTCGCGGCGCGTGTCGCGGCGGCTCTATCGTCTGCCGTACTACGACGCCGACATAACCGTCGAAACGGACGGAATACACCGGATTCACGCCCGCCGACGCCATCCCGAAACGCTTCCCGTCGAGTTCGAGGCGACGTACCGTCCGAAAAACGGCGCGACCGTTCCCGAGACCGGCTCGCTCTCTTACTTCCTCTCGGAGCGCTATCGACTGTTCGTCCCGCAAGCCGGAATGACCGCCCGCGTCGAGCACGACCCGTGGCCGCTTCACCCCGTCGAGGCCGACGTGTGGGCCGACTCGCTGTTCGATGCCGTCGGACTGCCGCTCCCCGACGCGGAGCCTCGGGTCCGGTACTGCCCGGCGATGGTATTCCACGTCCACGCGCCGAAACGACTCGACTGACTCACTCCCGCGTCGCCTGCCGCCACCGCTTCAGCCCGACGATTTCGCCGTTCACGTCCTCGGCGTCCGTGGCGGCCCAGACGAACAGACCGGCCACGTCCTCCGGGTCGCGTCCCTTCCCGCCCATCATCTCCGTTCCGACGACGCCGGGGTCGATGCCGACCACCGTCCCGTCGAGTTCGGTCGAAAACCCGCGAACCAGCCCCTCCGCGGCGGCTTTCGAGACGGCGTAGGAGCCGTATCCCGCGTGCGTTTCGTGGCCGATAGAACCGGTCGAAACGAGGATTCGAGCGTCTTCGGCGAGGTGCGGAAGCGATTCCCGAATCACCGTGTACACCCCCCGGCAGTTCGTTCGGAGGGTGTCGTCGAAGGCGGCGTAGGATTCGGTCGTCAGGGGCGTTTCACCCGGCGTCCCGTGGTAGACCCCGGCGTTCGCCACCACCACGTCGATGCCGTCCTCGCCCTCTCTGGCGGCGGTTTCCACCAACCGTTCCACGTCGAACTCGTCGCGCACGTCGGCGCGCACGCCGACCGCGTTGCCTCCCGCGCCTTCGATGGTCTCGACGGTCGCATCGACTTCTCCAGCATCACGTCCGCAGAGGGCGACGGTCGCGCCCTCGTCCGCGAACGACTCCGCGACCCGCCGCCCGATTCCTCGCGTCCCGCCGGTGATGACCGCCGTCAATCCGTCCATGGGAGAACGTCGGACGGGAGCGTGAAATCGGTTTTCGTCGTCGCCCGTTCCCCCCGTTGCAGTTAACCGCCTGCGGTGTAAGTGAGAAGCATGTATCAGCCGGGTCACTGCGGCGTGGCGCTCACGCTCTATGCACCCATCTGTTGCGTCCTCGTCGCGGCCGGGTCTCCGACGTTCGCGCTTCTCGGCGGCGGTGTCACCGTCGCGTTGACCATGATTCCCGACCTCGACACGCGGACGAACCGACTCCGCCATCGCGGAGCGACACACACCGTCGCCTTCGCCGGTGCCGTCGGCGTCCTCTCCGGCCTCGTCGGCGGGATTCTTGGAGGGACGACGGTCGCCGAATTCGGCCTGCTGGTCGGCACGCTCGCCATCGTGGCACATCTCCTCGCCGACGTTATCACGCCGATGGGGGTTCGTCCGTTCTGGCCCCTCTCGGGGCGGACGTTCACCCTCGATATCGTCCCCGCGAGCGACGTTCGTGCGAACGTCCTGCTGTTCGTCCTCGGCGTCTCGGCCGCGGGTGGCGCGTGGACGCTCGGCCACCTGCTCCGTTAAACGGTCGCGTCGATGGCCCGCGTGCGGTGGTCGTCCTCGGCCGCGAATCGGAGGTACCGCTCGAAGTGCCGAGGAATCCGGCCCAACTCGACGGTTTTCTCCGCTCGGTCGTAGGTGACGAGTCCGGCTTGCTGGAGTTTGGGGAGGTGAATGTGGTCCAACGCGACGGTGACCGACTTCCGGTTCGCCGCCGTCACTTCCGGTTCGTTCGTCCCGGTCGCCGCTTCCGTTTCGGTCCCGTTCGTCTCCGCCGTCGTCACCGCTTCAACCGCATCGACGGATGCGGCGAGGTCGGTCAGCGTCATCGGTTCCGACCGTCCGTGGAGTTCGTACAACACCGCTCTCCGACGCGGAGCGACCAGTACTTCGAAGATTTCGTCGAGTGAGAGGGGGACAGGCGGTGTCTCGGATGATTTCACCATTGTTCTATTTTGTTATATTCTGTGATGATAAATAAAACTAGCTACATCCTCCCGGACACCACCGGTGCGGAGTACATCACTCCCGCACTTCTCGGTCGAGGAACGCCGCCTCGTATCCGACCACCGCGTCGAACGCGTCGTCGTACACGTCGAAGTGGCCGATTGGGAGTTCGATGTACGTCGCGTCGGCCCGTTCCGCCGCGGACCGAATCGACGAGACCGGAACGATGTCGTCGTCCCGGCCGCCGATCAGGAGCAACGGACACGGAACGTCCTCCACGACCGAAATCGGGCGGTAGAACGGGATTTCGAGGAAGACGCGGGCCGGAACTTCGTTCTCCCAGACCGGCGGGTCGGGTACGATGGTTTCCATCCCTTCCATCGCTCCCGGCGTGTTGAGCACCGCGAACTCGTCGGGATACCCGGCGACGGGAACCGTGTGTGGACCGCGGAACGTGTACTTTCGTACGAGGTCGCGGACGCCCGCCAGTGTCCCCTTCAACACCTTCTTCGCGCCGGACGCGCGGGCGACCGTCCGTCCGTCGACGAACGGGACTTGGGCGACCACGGCGGCGATTCGATGGTCGTCCGCCGCCGCTTCGATGACGTGCCCGCCGCTGTAGGACGTTCCCCAGAGCGCTATTTTCCGGCGGTCGATGGCGTCCAACCCGCGAACGTGGTCGATGGCGGCCTCCCAGTCTTCGACGTGCCGACTCGCGTTCACGAGATTGCGCGGTTCGCCGTCGCTGTCGCCGAAATTCCGGTAGTCGAAGAGGAAAACGGCGAACCCACGGGCGACGAACTCCTTCGCGATTTTCGGCAATCCGAAGGTTCGTTCGCCCCCCAATCCGTGAGCCATCATCACCACGGGCGGGTCCGCGACGCCTTCCGGGGTGTACAGCCATCCCGCACAGCGCGTTCCCTCGCTCTCGAAATCGGCGTCGTTCTTCGCGTACCGCAACCGCGATAGCTCGCGTGCCCGTGTCTTCGTCATTATCCCTTACGAGGACGACGGGGAACATAAAAGTCGTCTCACGGGTTCATGAACGACAGTTCCTCCTTCTTTCCGGTGACGGCCCGCATCATGCACCCCCGGCACACCCACAACTCGCCGGTCCGTCCGACGAGATGCGTCCCGTTCGACTTGCGCTGTTCGCAGATGTCACAAACCCCCATACTGAAGCCGTCGACGCCCGTGAATGTCAAACCCGTGCCTCCTCACAGCGTGAGCGCCGTTTCGAACGAGCGAGTGGTACTAAATACCGAGGAACGCGTATCACCATTTGACTGAATATTCGGTCAGTACGATACCGAGCGACGCCGAACCCGCCGGCGACTCTACGGAATCGTGACCGACCGCGAACACGGACCGGACGAGCTATCGAACACGCTATCACGACCTCATGCCTGATTCACGCCCACGAACCCAATCGAAACCGACCGCCGCGGTGACCCTGACCGATGTCCGCAAGACCTACCATCGCGGCGAACCCGTCCACGCCCTCGACGGCATCGACCTGTCCATCGAAACCGGGTCGTACACCGCCGTCATGGGGCCGAGCGGGTCGGGAAAGAGCACCCTGATGAACGTCGTCGGTTGTCTCGACACGCCGACCGAGGGGACGATAACCGTGAATGGAACCGAAGTCACGACGCTTTCCGACGCCGAGCGGACGAGGCTTCGGGGTGACGAAATCGGCTTCGTCTTCCAGACGTTCAACCTGATGCCGAAACTCACCGCCGCGGAGAACGTCGCTCTGCCGATGTTGTTCCAGGGAGTCGGAACGAAGCGACGGACCGAGCGGGCGAGCGACCTCCTCGAACGGGTCGGCTTGGGCGAGCGACGCGACCACCGGCCGAACGAACTCTCGGGCGGGCAACGCCAGCGCGTGGCCATCGCCCGCGCGCTGGCGAACGACCCCGCCATCATCCTCGCCGACGAACCGACCGGCAACCTCGATACCGAGACGGAACGCCGGATTTTGGCCCTGTTCGAGGAACTCAACGACGAGGACAACACCATCTTACTCGTCACCCATGAGCGCACGGTTGCGGAACACGCGGACCGAATCGTCCACCTGCTGGACGGCGAAGTGGAGCGCATCGAACCCGTCGAGTCGCCGCGACGCGTGGAGGCGAGGCCATGAACTTCCGCCAGAGCTTCCAGATGAGTTGGCGGTCCATCCGCGACCACAAACTCCGGTCGGTGCTGACGACGCTCGGCATCATCATCGGCGTCGGGTCGGTCATCACTTTCGTCACGCTTGGCGCGAGCCTTCAAGCCGCCATCGTCGGGCAAGTCTCGGCCGACTCCAACCCCTCCATCGTGGCGAGCGTCGCCCCGCCGAGTGCCAACGACGGACCCGGTGGGCCATCGAGTCAGGGCGGCTCGGTACCGGTGCTCACCGAACACGACATCGAACAGTTGCGGGGTCTCTCGGACGTCGATTCCGTCGTCCCACAGGGTAGCGTGCAGGTGTCCTCGCTGGGTCACGACGGCCAAACCATCGGCTGGGAGAGCGTAACCGCGACGACGCCGGGAGCGTTCTCGTCGGATTCGTTCGAGTCGGGACGGACGTTCTCGTCCGGTTCGGAGGAGGTCGTCCTCAACGAACCCGCCGCGACGCTGTTCTCGACGAACGTCACGACCGGCGACAGCCTCACGCTCCAGTTCGCAAACGGCACGCGGACGGTGACGGTCGTCGGCATCCTCAACGCCTCGGCAACGGCGAGCGCGTTCGGTACCTCACGGCCCCAAATCTACGTCCCGACCGACCCGTTCTACGGCACGACGGTGCGGAGTCCGACGACGGGCACACAGCAACGAGCCTACCCGCAAGTCACGGTTCGGGCTGTCGATTACGACCACGTGGATAGCGTCCAACCCGCGGTCGAATCGTATCTGACCAACGAATCCGACGCGAGCCAACTCAAACCCGCGTCCTACGAGGTGTCCCTCCAGACGAACCGGCAACTGGTCGAGCAGATTCAGGAGGTCATCGGGACGTTCACGAGTTTCATCACCGGTATCGCCGTCATCTCGCTCATCGTCGGGGCCATCGGCATCGCCAACATCATGCTGGTGAGCGTGACCGAGCGCACCCGCGAAATCGGCATTATGAAAGCCGTCGGCGGGCAGAAACGCGACATCATTCAACTGTTCATCGTCGAGGCGATAATCCTCGGCGTCATCGGGTCCATCGTCGGCACCGTCGTCGGCATCGCGGGCGGGTACGTCGCCGCGCAGGCTATCGGCTTCGACCTCGCGTTCGCGCCGAAATGGTTCGGCGTCGCCATCGTCGTCGGTATCGGCGTCGGCCTCGTCTCGGGTCTCTACCCGGCGTGGAACGCCGCACGCATCGACCCCATCGACGCGCTCCGACACGAATAGCGGCGCTTTTTACTCGGCCATCAGGACCGATTCGACGTACTCCCGGGCGGTCTGTCGCGCCTCTTCGAGCGCGTTCTCGTCCCCGATGGAGCCGTACCGCGTCCGAGCACCATCGACGATGAGCATGAGCGAGTTAGACGCGTGTTCCGGGTCCTCGGCGCTGAACACGCCCGAATCCGTTCCGTCGGCGATGACCGTTTTGAGCAGATAGCGGGTGTACTCGTCGTTGCGCTGGAACTGCTCTCGCACCGCCTCGTTGTATGGCGCTTGGGCGCGCATCTCCAGCATGGCGATCATGAAATCTCGGGAGCCCTCACGGTGAGTCAACAGTCGGTCCAACAGAAGGTCGAGTCGCTCTTTCGGGGCGGTCGTCTCGACTTCGTGAACCCGGTCGATGAACTTGTCCAACAGGTAGCTCAGAAACGCCGCGAGGAGGTCGTCTTTCGTGTCGTAGTAGTAGTGAATCGCGGCGGTCGATTTGCCGTACTCCTCCGCTATCGCCTGCATCGTCAGGTTCGCGTAGCCGTGCTCACAGAGTGCCCGATAGGTGGCCCCCATTATCTTCAGTTCGGCTTCGGAACGCTCGTCACCATCGGAAGGCTCTGCCATTAACTAAACAACTAGTTATCTCCCCAAAACGCTTGTGGTCGTCGGGCGCAATCGAGCTATCGCCCCGTCTGCCGCTCTGTTTCGTGGTATTCTGTCTCTCTCCCCGTCATTCTCGTCGGACAACACAATGCTTAACATGGGTGACTAACTATTCAGTCAGTACATGGAAACACAGCGGTCGAACGGGTCTCCGCCCGAGACACACGAAGCCATCATGGACGCCACGTGTCGGGCGCTCTGTGAGTACGGCTACGCGAATCTCACGATGCAACGCATCAGCGACGAGCTCGACAAGAGCAAGTCGCTCCTCCACTACCACTACGACAGCAAAGAGGAATTGCTCGTCTCGTTTCTTGAGTACCACCTCGACGAGTTCGCCACGAGGCTTTCGCTGGACGAGTACGACAGCGCGGCCGACGCGCTCTCGTTCACCGTCGATGCGCTCTTTCCCGACCCGGACGATTCGAACGATTTCGAGGTCACGATGTTGGAGATGGGGATGCAAGCGCCCTACAACGACGCCTTCCGGGAACAGCTACAGGAGAACAACGCCCGGCTCAAGGACCTGTTCACGCGCATCTTCGAGGACGGTATCGAACGCGGCGAGTTCGAGGCCATCGACCCCGAACGAGCGGCCGAACACGTACTGATTCTGCTCGACGGCGTTCGGGGACGGAGCGTCGTCCTTGGCTCCGACGAGCCGAATGAAGTAGGCCGCGACGCCATCCGTGAATTCATCCAAGCCATCACCGTCGGAGATGAAGACCAATGAGCGCCGGAAATCGTGACGTGAACCTCACCGACGGAGACTTGTTCAAACCGCTATTATTGCTGTCGGCACCCATCGTCGCCAGTCAGTTGATGCAGGTCGTGTACAACCTCGCGGACACCTTCTGGGTCGGCCAGATAGGGTCCGGCGCGGTGAGCGCGGTATCGTACGCGTTCCCCCTCGTCTTCCTCCTCATCAGCCTCGGCACCGGCTTTTCCATCGCCGGAACGGCGCTCGTCTCGCAGAACAAAGGCGCGGGAAACCACGACCGCGTGAACCACGTGGCCGGACAGACCATCACGTTCACCATGCTCGCGTCGCTGATCTTCGCGGTCATCGGCTACTTCGCCGCGCCGACCCTCGTCTCGCTCATCGGTGCGACGCCGGGGTCGCAGGTGTATCGCTGGACCGTGGAGTTCACGCAGACCACGTTCGTCGGCGTGTTCTTCATGTCCGGCTTCTTCATGTTTCAGGCGCTCCTCCGCGGCTGGGGCGATACGAAGACGCCGATGTATCTGATAGCGTTCGGCGTCACGCTCAACATCATCCTCGACCCGTTTTTCTACGGGTTCACGGACAACCTGCTGTTGAACGCCCTCGGGCTCGGCGGGCTCGAAACGACGCTCCTCAACCTCACCGGGTTCACCGGATTCGGAGTGCAGGGCGCGGCCATCGCCACCGTCCTCTCTCGCGGCGTCGGTGCCGTCATCGGTCTCACCATCCTGTTCAGCGGGCGGGTCGGTATCCACCTCTCGCGAGACAACATCACGCCCGACCCGAAGACCATCAAGAAAATCGTCCGTATCGGTGCTCCCGCCAGCGTGGACATGTCGATGCGGGCGCTCGGTATCACGTTCCTGACCGCCATCGTCTCGATGGCCGGAAACCCGGCGGTCGCCGCCTTCGGTATCGGCAACCGGCTAAACTCGCTCGTCTTCCTCCCGAGCATCGGACTCGCACAGGGGACGACGACGGCGGTCGGACAGAACCTCGGCGCGGACAAACCCGATCGCTCCGAGCGGGCGGTTTACTACGCCTCCGGAACGCTCGCCATCGTGCTGGCGGGCGTGAGCGTCATCGCGTGGTATTTCGCGGAACCCATCGTCGGGGTGTTCGTCGGAGACAGTGAGACCCGCGCACAGGTCATCAGAATCGGTGCGCAATACCTCCGCATCATCGGCCCGACGTTCCTGTTCCTCGGCGTCTTCCGGGTCGTCACCTCGGCGTTCCGCGGGGCGGGCGACACCACCACCGCGATGGTGTTCACCATCCTCTCGCTCTGGGTGTTCCGCATCCCGGTCGCGTACTACCTCTTAGAGGTGAACGGCATGGGCGCGACGGGCGTCTGGTACGCCATCGCGTTCTCGAACACCGTGACCGCCATCCTCGCGTTCGTCTGGTTCCGGCGCGGAGCGTGGAAGTCGAACGAACTCGACGACGTGAAACAGCCGTCTCCGGCGGACTGAGACCGACCGACGGCTCGAACGTTTTCGCTCGTCGCCATCGAAACAACTGTTACTGTTCGGCATCGATACACGACGTATGTCCCGACGAATTCTCGTTCCCGTGGACAACGCACCGCAGTCGGATACGGCGCTCGAACACGCTATCGAGGTCTATCCCGACTCGACCATCGTCCTGCTCCACGTTCTCGACCCCAGCGGGTGGATTTCCTCGGACGAGTTCGGGGACATCCTCTACGACGATTCCGTCGAAAAGGCGGAGAAAGCGGCCGCGGACGAGTTGCTCTCGGACATGCAGGAGACGGCCGTCGAATCGGGTACCAAGGCGGAGACCGTCCGGTTGATCGGTCGTCCGGCACACACGATAATCGACTATGCGGCCGACGAGGACAACGACATCGACGCCATCGTCATGGGTAGCCACGGGCGAACCGGCCTCAACAGAATTCTCCTCGGAAGCGTGGCGGAAACGGTGACGCGACGGTCTCCGGTTCCCGTCACCGTCGTTCACTGAGGGGGACGGCAGTTCCGCGACCTTCGTCGTCCGCCCGAATCGTCCATTATCACTCGGTCGAACCGTCCATTATCACTCGGTCGAATCGCCCGTTTCGCCCGCGAGCAGGCGAAGACGAACGTACTCGTCGAGTTCCTCACGGACGTCCTCGATGATGTCCCCGTTCGTCGTCACGCGCCGCGTCATCACGCCCGTGATGGTCGTCTGGAGGTACGCCGCCGTTCGTTCGGGGTTCACCTCGCGGAAGACGCCGTCGTCGATACCGGACCGGACGACGTTGGCGAACAGTTCTCGGAAGAACTCGTCGCTTCGCGTGAAATGGTCCCGATATTTCTCGTCGTGGGCGGCCTGTGCGCGCAGTTCGACCATCGCCCGCCAGAAATCGCGGTAGTCGTCGGTCATCGGCGTGCGAAACACGCGGTCGAAGATGGCGTTCAGGTGGTCGTCCGCGCTGCTCGTCGGTTCGGCGGGAATCCGCTCTCGCTGGTGTTCGAGCATGAACTCCAGAAAGTCGAGCAGGAGGTCGTCCTTCCCGTCGTAGTGGTGGTAGAGCAACGACTTGCTCTTCGGGAACTCGTCGGCGATACGCTGAATCGTGAGGTCGGCGTAGCCGTGGTTGCAGAGGGCCAGATACGTCGCCCGCATGATGGCGTCCCGCGTGTCGGTCGGGTCTTCGAGGAACGTCGGCGTCTCCGTCATCGTTAGTCGAACCCGTCGTTCGTGGTCGTTCGTGCCGTCGGTCGGAACGATACGGCGGGGGCACCCCGTTTCGTGCGTCGTTCTCCGAACACGAGGGCCGTCCCGTCGAATCTGTGCATACTCTCCCTACGAATTCGACATATAAAAATTGAATGAACATTCAGTAGCGACCGTCGTACTCCGGGGAGAGGATGAACCGGAGCGAGTCCAGTCAGCGCGGTCGAATCAGCCGCTCGTGGCAATACTCTTCTCGGAAGATTTATCACTAACTAACTGTTCAGTAAGCCATAGGTGACTGAATGTTCATTCAACTTCGAGCTTCATCGCGCGCACGGAGGGTGCAGGCATGAGTACTGAAACGAGCGACGGTATCGGTCGTGAACGCCTCGTCATCCTCGGCGGACTGATGCTGGGGATGCTCCTTGGTTCCATCGACCAGTCCATCGTCTCGACGGCGCTCCCGACCATCGTCGGCGACTTGGGCGACGCGAGCAAGATGTCGTGGATCGTCACGGCCTACCTCGTGACCGTCACGGTGACGACGCCGCTCTACGGAAAGCTAAGCGACCTGTACGGACGCTCCGTCATCTTCGAGACGTCCATCTCCATCTTCCTGCTCGGGTCCATCCTCTCCGGCCTCGCCGGGGAGTTCGCCGCCATCAACGACGCCGTTGGCCCGATGACTCAACTCGCGCTGTTCCGCGCGCTGCAAGGTATCGGCGCGGGCGGTCTCATCGCCATGGCGACGACCATCCTCGGCGACATCTTCTCGCCCCGCGAACGCGGGAAGTACATGAGCTACATGATGCTCATCTTCGGCGCGGCGACCATCGGTGGACCGCTCCTCGGCGGCTACCTCACCGACCACTACAGCTGGCGCTGGATCTTCTACATCAACGTCCCCATCGGACTGGCGGCCATCACCATCACGCACTTCAAACTCGACCTCCCGACGCCGGAGGCCGACCACGACATCGACTACCTCGGGGCCGCGCTCCTCGTCTTCTCGGTCGGGGCGCTCATGCTCGTCACGACGTGGGGCGGCGACAGGTACGCGTGGGACTCCGTGGAAATCTTCTCGCTCGCCGCCGCGACGGTCGTCTTCGGCGTCCTGTTCGCCCTGCAGGAACTGCGCGTGGACGAACCCGTGTTCCCCATCCACCTGCTCGACAGGCACACCGTTGTCGGCGTCATGACGCTCAGCTTCTGTCTCGGTATCGGGATGTTCGGGGCGACCATCTACCTCCCCGTCTTCCTCCAGACCGTCTTGGGCGCGAGCGCGACGAACTCCGGGTTGCTTCTCTTCCCGCTCGTCGGCGGAATGCTCGTCACGAGCGCGGTCACGGGGCAACTCATGACCCACCTCGGACACTACAAGCTGTTCGCCGTCGTCGGCACCGTGGTCGGCACCGTCGGCTACTGGTTGCTTCACACCATGTCCCCGGCGACGACCTCCACGGAATCGACCGCGTTCATGTTCGTCACCGGGATGGGCCTCGGGTTCGTCATGCCCGTCCTCACCGTCGCGGTGCAGAACGCCGTCGAGCGCGAGGACCTCGGCGTTGCGACGACCTCCGTCACGTTCAGCCGGAGCCTCGGTAGCTCCATCGGGGTCGCCGTCTTCGGCGCGCTCCTGACGAACCAGCTCACCCACCGCCTCTCCGACGCCTTCGGCGCGAAGGCCGGTTCGGGAACCCTCGCGGCGTCCGGCGGCAGCATCGACCCGAAGACCATCAGCGCACTCCCGGCAGGGATACACGATGTCGTCGTCACGGCGCTTGCCAACAGCATCGACACGGTGTTCCTCGCCGGAACCGGCGTGCTCGCGCTCGCGTTCGTCGTGGCGCTCACGCTCCCCAACACGGAACTCAGCGAGGAGGCGCACGTCTCGATGGGCGAGGGTGCCGCCGAACCGATGGACGACTGACCGTCGAACCAGTCGTTTCAACGCGTTTTAGGTCGGTTCGTTTTTGAATTTTCACCGCCCTCTCGCGCCGCCGCAACCGCTTCACTCATTCATCAATTAACTCATATTCTACCGACTACCTCGACGGGACGCTGTGGACGGTAGGATGCGGAAAATTTGCGTTTCCGAACGGGTAGAATCGTCCCAGTTCACTCCGATGGCGACGGACAATCGTAGGTATCTCGAAGCGTCTCCGCGAACTGGCCGCCCTTCCGGAGCGCGATGGTGACGATGACGTACGTCCCGTCCGCGGGTCGGAGCACGAACACCTCCCGCGGCGCGTCCCCTTCCTCCTCGTTTACTCTCTCCACCAGCGGTTCGACCGGACGGGTGCCCTCGCGGAACGCCTCGAAGACGCCCCCCCTGTCGTCCTCGGCGAACACGTAGAGGACGCCGTTGACCTCGTTGTCGGTGTTGCGCGTCACGCGACTGTTCATCGAATCGCCAGCCATCTGCGCCTCCGTCCACGTTTGCCGGGCAGCCTCGAAGACGGGTTCGATTCCGTCAGCGAAGGCGTACAGCGTTCGGCGAACCACCGAGAACGACCGAATCGTCGGTTCGCTTGTCGTCCAATCGAGGTCGGCGTCGATGCAGTAGCCGGGGTGCAGTTCGGCGACCGACGCGCCGTGGTCCTCGGCGGCGGTGACGACCGGTTCGTACGTCTCCCGGTTCAGCAGGCGGAGCGGTCCCTCCTCCGGCGCGGCGAGGACGCGGAATCGCGTGTCTTCACTCATGGTGGACGGTCCGCTCGGACGCGGGAAAAGACGCTCGCATCCGGTTCCGGTTTTCGTCACGCGACGTCCGTCCGATGCGGCCGACCTATTAGGTCCCCCGTCGTACTACCCGTATGGAACACGTCGAGTTCGTCTACACCTTCGGCATGGACAAAACGGAGATCGAACGGAAACTACGCGAGGCCGAAACTGGCGTCCTCTCGCTCGCCCGCGGCGACGACGCCTACTCCATCCCCGTCGCGTTCCACTACGACGGCGAGCGCATCCTGCTCCGATTCGGCGTCGAGGAGGGGGGCGAAAAGCTGTCGTTCGTGGAGGGAACCGACACCGCCAGTTTCGTCGTCTACGAATTCGCTGACGACGACTCGTGGAGCATCCTCGTAACGGGACGTCTCGTCCCGGCGTCGGATTCGCTCGACGACACGGCGATAAACGAACGGTTCATCCCGCTCAGAATCTTCGACGAGTCGATTTCGGACGTGGAACCCGAACTGTACGAACTCCGCATGGAATCGGTGACGGGACGGAAAACGTGACGAGCGGCGGGAGCGAACGAAGGTGGGTTGACCGCGATGTAACGTGCGTTGACGAACGATGGGCCGAAATTCCTCGAACGGTGTCCTTTTCAGTATCGTTTCTATCACGACTGGTATGGTTCGGACGTACGACAAGCTGGTGCGCGACGACATCCCCGACATCATCGAGGAAAACGACGAACGGCCAGTGACGCACGTCGCCGACTCGGACGAACACGAACGACGACTCGCCGAGAAGTTGGACGGGGAGGTTGCGGAGTTCCGCGAGTCGGGCGAGGTGATGGAATTGGCCGACGTGCTCGAAGTCGTCTACGCGTTGGCCGAGAGGAAGGGAATCTCGCCCGACGAACTGGAACGCCTCCGGGCAGAGAAGGCGGCCGAGCGGGGCGGTTTCGAGGATGGAATCGTCCTCGAATGGGTCGAGTAAAAGCCCCTGCGTGTGCAACCCCGGCGTGGATGGCCGACGGCGCCGAACGTCCGGCCATGTCACGCACGACGTACACGCTCGTCGTTCGAGAGGGAGCGGGTAACGAGGGGATCATCGGCGAGGTTCGCGCCGACGGAACCATCGAGGAGTCTACTCGTCTCTCCTACGGCGATTTCGGCTTGACGGCGATCCGCGACGACTGGCTCCCGAACGAACGACGGACCGAAGTCGAGGCCGACGTTCGGACGGTTCGACTCCAGACAGAACGGAACGGCGAGGGCTTCTCGTTCCGCGTGCTGGGCGACGGCGAGACCATCGCGGAACAGCGAATCTCGGACGACGAGTGGCGAGTCGCCGCGGTACGATAATTCTCAGAAGAACAGCGCCGGGACCGTCTTCGAGAAGATTTTCAGCGAGATGACCAGCAGGATGCCGACAACCAGCCAGTTGAACTTTCGTTCGTCTATCTCGACGCGCCGGAGGTAGGTCCCGGCGAACAACCCGACGAGGGTGACGACGGCGAGCGTCGAACCCAGCCAGAGGTGGTAGGAGGTCATGACTCCAGTTGCCAACATCTGGGCGATTTTTGCGGTGAATACCAGACCGAGCACCATCGAGAGGCCGCCGACGTAGCGTTCCGTGTCGCGCTCGAACGTGTGGAGGTACGTCGGCAAGAGCGGGCCGAGATTGGCCGCGCCGAGGAGGAACCCCTCCAAGAGGCCGACGACGCCGAGGGCGACGGGATTGTGCGTTCCCTCCACGGAGACGAACCCCTTGCCGAGTTGGAACAGGACGTAGCCGAACAGGACGAGACCGATGAGGAACGTCACCAGCGCGCTGGTTTTGAACGCAGAGAAGAAGAAGACGCCCGCGATGCTCCCGACGAGCGCGAGGCCGATGAGCGACCACTCCCGGCGGACGAATTCGAGACCGGTGTCCGTCTCGCCCACCTGAAAGACGTTTATCATCCACGGCGGAATCGCGAGGACGACGACGGCGATTTCGACGTTCATCACCGACGCCGCGAGCGGCGTGGCGATGAGTGCGAAGCCGAACCCGACCATCCCCTTCACCATCGCGGCCAATACGATGAGGGCGACGAAGAGCGCGAGGTCCGTCGTCGTCGCGTTCGTCTTCAGCCCGTTCGTCACGTTCTCCACGCCGGGGAAGAGACCGATTGCGGCGACGACGACCGCCACGGTCGCTATCGCCATCAGCAGTTCCCGGTACCGGAATCGACGCAAGTTCCTGACGAATTCCCCGGGGCGAATTGCTCGCTCGCTCGACATCAATACACACCCCGCGGTGGTCGCGCGTTCGTTCTCATTACCCGTGATTGTTCCCCCGCGTAGTTAGGTGCCAGAAATCGGGAAACCGTCTCCGCGAGCGATGACGCCCCGTCTCGGGGGAGACGCCCGCGGAGACGACGGGAGCGGTAAAAACGGCGAATCGGCCGCTCGTCGGCCGTCCCAGAAACCGGCAGTCCTTGCGAAACCACCCCGTCGAACCGGTTTTACACCGACAGCCGAACCGTCTCGTCGGTGATGGTGGCGATGAACTGCCGTCTCAACTCGTGGACCGACTGGTTGACGACGCCGCCCCACCCGAGTTCGTCGATGGTGTCCTGGTTCGGGTCCGCGCCGACCTCGACGTACAGCGTTCCGTTTCGAACTTCCTTTACGACGCCGAGTCCGGTTCCGTCGGCCGCGACGACGCGTTTTCCAGTCTGTTCGTCCGAGAAGTCGGAGTCCGGGTCCATCG